>JBDTWC010000582.1:0-2916 GCA_040006875.1 Acidobacteriota bacterium
GCGCCGGCCGCTTCGCGCAGGAACCAGGCCCGACGTTCGGCCTGATCGACCCAGTTCTCGAGCAGGCTGGCCGTGGCGATGTCGCCATGCTCGTCGCACAGGGCGTGCACCTCGCGCATCGTTGCCGCCGCGTGCAGGTTGTCGTCGCGCAGCTCCGCGAGCATGCGCGCCGCCGGCATCGCGGCCTCGTTGTTGTCAGCGATGCGCTGGTGCCGCGCGATGTCGCCGATCGAGCGCAGCGTCGTGCCGCCGAGCTTGCGAGCCCGCTCGGCCACGTCGTCGGTCATCGCCAGCAGCTCGCCCGCCTGCGCGTCGAACAGCTCGTGGTAATCGCGGAAGTGGGGTCCGCTCACGTGCCAGTGGAAGTGCTTGGTCTTCATATAGAGCGCGAACGTGTCGGCCAGCAGCGGCTTGAGCGCCGCCGTGATCGCCTCGGCCGCGACCGCAGCGAGAGGAAGGGTTTTGTTCGAGTGCGCGAGAGCTTTGGTGGTGGTTGCCATGAGGACACTGCCTTTCAGGCCGCTGATGCCGCCACGGCCCAGAGCCGGGCGACCCATCGGGCAAACTCAATATCTCATTAGCATAGTTCGGCTCGGCCAGCACGCGCGGGGCGTGCCCTCGGCCGTCGCTGAACGGTAGTCCAGGTCCACCGTGGCCTCACCGACAGCGCCCGTGGTAGCGTCAAGCCATGACCCCTGAGCAGTCGCTTGCCGCCACCGCGCTGCAGTCGTGGACCATGAACATCACCCGCGCCGAGAAGGTGTTCTCGGGCCTGACCGACGAGCAACTGCAGCAGCCGATCGCGCCGGGCAAGAACCGGCTCGTCTACCTGTGGGGGCACCTCATCGCGGTGCACGACGGCATGCTGCCGCTGCTTGCCATCGGCCCGCGTCTGCATCCCGAACTGGATGCGCCGTTCCTCAAGGAAGCCGACAGCGCCGCCACTGCGATGCCGTCCGCCGGAATGCTGAAGAAGCAGTGGGCCGAAGTGAACGCCGCGCTCCAGACCGGCTTCGACCGTTTCACGCCGGCCGAGTGGACCGAGCGCCACACGTCGGTGTCGGAGGCGGATTTCGCCGCCAATCCTCTGCGCAATCGCCTCGCGGTGCTCTTGAGCCGCACCGGCCACGTGGCCTATCACCTCGGGCAGTGCGTGCTGGCGCCGAAGGCGAAGGCGTGACCTCGCCGGCGCGCGCGGCCCTCGTGGCTCTGCTCGTGCTCACGACGCTGTCGGCAGCCGTGGCGGCCGACACGTTCACGGGCACCATCAGCGACGCCATCTGCGCACTCGATGGCCACGCCAGCATGCGTATGGGCCCGACTGAGGTCGAGTGCGCGCGGGCCTGCGCCGACTCACACGAGTCTCCGTTCGTGCTGGTCGTGGGCGATGCCGTCTACGCGCTCAGCAATCAGACCACGGCGGCGACGTTTGCGGCCCAGCACGTCACCGTCACCGGCACGCTCGACGCGGCCAAGAAGACGATTCAGGTCGACTCGATCGTAGCTGCGCCGTAAGCGCGGAGCCGGTCTATCGAGCGGCGGCCGGCTCGCCGGCACCGCCGATGTTCTCTGACGCATCGACCTTCAGCCACAGCACGGCGCCGATGCCGAGCAACACCGCCATCGGCACAAACGGCGCGTCGTAGCTGCCCGTGCCGTCCACGATGTAGCCGTAGAACACCGAGCCCACGAGCCCGCCGGCCTGGGCCACCGTGTTCATCAAGCCCACCATCGCGCCCGCCTTGGGCCCGCCGATGTCGAGACACACACCGAACACGCCCGACTGCTGGAAAGTGATGCCGGCGTAGGCGATGGTGAGGAACACCACCGTGAGCAGCTGGTCGTGCGTGAGCATCGCCGCGATCGTGCTCACGGCCGCGATCGAGAGCGCGCTGGAGCCGATCAGCCGGCGTCCGCGTGTGACGCCGAAGCGTTGCACCAGCGCGTCGCTGGCGGCGCCGCCGCCGAGATTCGCCGCTGCGGCCACGGCAAACGGCAGCGCCGACAACCAGAGTCCGCCCTCGCTGAAGCCGCGGCCGCGCACCAGGAAGGTGTGGAACCACGTCTGGAAGAAGTTGTAGACGTAGACGTAGCAGAAGGCCACGCCGAGCATCGCCAGCACGGTCTGCGACCGGGCGGCCGCGCGCCACGGAAAGGCGCCGTGACCATGGCTCGCGACGGGCGACGCGTTCGACGCCAGTGCCGGAGCCGCGCCGGTCATCTCGGCCGGAGAATCGCGGAACCACCAGTGCCACAGCGCCGCCCACGCCACACCCGCCACGCCGAACACGAAAAACGACATCCGCCAGCCGTAGCGCGCCTGGATCGGCACGACCAGCAGCGGCGCGATGGCGCCGCCAATCTGGCCGGCCATCAGCGTTACGCCGGCCATCGTGGCTCGCTGACTGGGCGGGAACCAGCGCGCCACCACGATCGAGGCGTTGGGAAACGCGCCCGCTTCACCGGCGCCGAACAGGAAGCGGATGAGGAGCAGCGGCATGAAGCTCGTGGCCGTGCCGGTCAGGATGGTGAACGCCGACCACCAGAGCACGATGCGCGTGAGCACCCGGCGTGGTCCGAGCCGATCGCCCATCGTGCCGGTGGGGATCTCGAACACGCAGTAGGCGAAAGTGAAGATGCCGGTCAGCCAGCCCCAGCCGATGGCGCCGATGCCGAGTTCCGCCTGCATCCGTGGCCCGGCCACTGACATGCACACGCGATCCAGGTAGGTGATCGCGAACAGCAGCACGAGCAGGCCGACGACCCCGCGGCGGTTGGCCGCTTCGCTCGCCATGTGCGGCGGATTGTGTCATGGCCGCTGGGCGCGACCGTCGAACATTTAACGATGGCGGCGCCTATTCGGCCGCCACCATCGCCATCGCCTTGTCGATCAATCGCTGGAACGCATCGAGGGTC
>JBDTWC010000583.1:0-2915 GCA_040006875.1 Acidobacteriota bacterium
GATCCGCCAGCAGATTGCCCTCGTGCCCCAGGATCCGTTCCTCTTCTATGGCACGATCGCCGACAACCTGCGGGTGGCGAAGGAAGATGCCACCGAGGCGGAGCTGATTGCGGCCACGAAGGCGGCGGAGCTCTACGATTACATCAGGTCCACGCCTGACGGTTTCAATACCAAGGTCGGTGACCAGGGCATGGCGCTGAGCGGGGGGCAGGCCCAGCGGCTCGCCATCGCCCGGGCGTTCCTCAAGAACGCCCCGATCGTGGTGCTCGACGAGCCCACGTCCCAGATCGACGTCGAGACCGAGACCCTCCTGAACCGGGCTCTGGCGCGCCTGACTGCCAGCAAGACGGTGCTGCTGATCGCCCATCGACTCAGCACCATCGAGCAGGCGAACCGCATCATTGTCCTGGACGGCGGCCGGCTGGCCGAGAGCGGCACCCGGCAGGCGCTTCTTGCCCAGGGGGGCATCTATGCCGGGATGATCCGTACGAAGCGGGCCATCGAAGCACAGTCCCCGAAGTCCGCGGTAGCGGGCGGCTAGCCCGGAGAACGGCACATGAGCGTCCAAGCAACCGTGCGTGACGCGCCCGGCACAGCAACCAATCTGCAGATCATCCAGCGTCTGATGACGTACATGAGGCCCTTCAACGCGATCATGTTCACGTCGCTGACCGCGCGCGTGATCAAGATCGTGGCCCAGGCCGCCGTGCTGGGTATCGCCGCTGCCAGCGTCGGCATCTACATCGAGTCCGCGACACCGGGCGTCGTCAACTGGGAGGTGCTGTGGCGGCAGGTGAGATGGATTGCCCTCGCTGGCACGGTGGTGGGCTTCGCGTCGTACCTGGAGAACTACACCGGTCACTACGTGGCCTTCCGGATCCTGGCGGCGTTCCGCGACAAGTTTTACTACGCCATGCTGCCGCTGGCGCCGGCGCGAACGGCCAAGCTCCAGTCCGGCGACGCGGTGAGCCGCGTGATGACCGATTGCGAGCGCGTCGAGCCGTTCTACGCGCATACGATTGCGCCGGCGGTTGCCGCAATCACCGTGCCGGTCATCCTGCTGGCTTGGTGCTATACGGTGCATCCGACCCTGCTCTGGGCACTGGCACCGTTCTACATAGCCACTACCTTCGTGCTGCCCTGGCTCGTGTCGAGGCTCGGCGGTGACGGGATTCTCTATCGCGAGCAGCTGGGCGAGGTGAATGCCTTCGTGGCAGACAGCATCCAGGGCGTTCGAGATACCGTGGCGTTTGGTTACGAAAAGCGCCGCGCGCGGGAGCTATGGGAGCGCGGCGCGAGCATGCAGGCTGGCCAGGAAAAGCTCTACGGCGCCGATGCCACCCAGCGTGCGCTCGCCGAAATCTTCATCACTGTCGGCATTCTCGCCGCGGCCTGGGTCGGCGTAGACCTCGCGTTGGCCGGCCAGATCTCGACGCTCGTCGACCTGCCGGCCGTGATTGCCGTGTCGATCGTCGGTTTCTATGTATCGGTGGGCATGGCCAACAACTACACCGACTTCCGCGTGTCGATCATTGCCGCCCGGCGGCTTTTCGCCATGATGGACCAGCCGCCCGCGGTGGTGGATCGGGAGCAGGGCGCGACGATCGCCGGCGTCGAGCCCTCGATCCATTTCAGGAATGTCCACTTCGAGTACGACGCGGACGACGTGGCCTGGAGCCGGCAGAAAAAGGTTTTCGATGCGTTCTCGCTCGACGTGGCATCGGGCTGCCACGTGGCGCTGGTGGGACCGAGCGGCACTGGCAAATCCACGGTGGTGAACCTGCTGCTGCGCCAGTGGGATCCCCAAACCGGCGAGCTCCGTATTGGTGACCGGCCATTGAAGGACTTTTCCCTCGTTGAGCTGCAGAAGTTTTTTGCTGTGGTCTCCCAGCGCAGCTTCATCTTCAACGAATCCATCCGCGACAACATTCTCCTGGGCCGGCACGACGCGACCGAGGCGGAAGTGAAAGCGGCCGCCCGCGATGCCGGCCTCGCCGATTGGATTGCCGCTCTGCCAGAGGGCTACAACACCCCGTGCGGCGAACGCGGCGGCAAGCTGTCGGGCGGGCAGCGGCAGCGGGTGGCCATTGCCCGCGCAATCCTGAAGAATGCGCCGATCGTTCTACTGGACGAGGCGACCTCGAGCCTCGACGTGGAGACGGAGCAGGGCGTCATGCGGGCGGTGCGCCAGCTGACCCAGGGCCGCACGACATTGACCATCGCGCATCGCCTCTCGACGGTCGTGGACAGCGATGAGATCCTCGTGATGCTCGAGGGGCGGATCGCCGAGCGCGGAACGCACCAGCAGCTCATCGAGAAGGGCGGCTGGTACGCCCGCATGTTCGAGATCCAGAAGGACGAGGTCGACGCGACGCTAGTCAGGAATTAGCCCGACGGCGCCGGTGCGCCCCCAGCCGAGCGTGGGTTGCTTTTAGAGTGCTATCGCCATGTCCGCGTCAGTGGTGGGTACCAGCCTTCCGGTCCAGCACCAGGCCCATGACGAGGGCCCGGCCCCGTCGTTCGAGCTGGCCTTCGGCTTCGTTCCCGACCAGTGATGCCGCACACCGGCTGTGCGCGACCTCGGCGATGACTTCCGCCGGTTCATTGACGCTGGCATGGCGTTCACCCTGGGCTTGCATGCAGGCCAGGTAGCTGTTGCCGTCGACGGGAAGGTCCGGCGTTGGGGCCGCGGCTCTGCGCTCGAGGATCTGCCCCGTGATCGCCGCCTCGGCCTGTTCATCCAGGCTCTTTAGGGCCGCCTGGACCTGGGGCTCCGCCAGTATGTACTGGGTGCTGACCAGCGCGGTCTGGGCCCGACCGGCCGCTGCACGCGCCTCGGCACAGCCCTTCCTGGCGATCGTCGCGATGGTCCGTGCATCCCCGCCGGTTGCCACGTAGCGCTCCGCCGACTTGCC
>JBDTWC010000584.1:0-2900 GCA_040006875.1 Acidobacteriota bacterium
GTGTTCGAGCTGCAGGTGCCGAGCTTCATCCAGAGCCGCATCACCGAGACCTCGAACCGCCTGCCGGGCGGGCGCTTCGCCGGCGTCTTCGTGATGGGGGGCCTGTCGGCGCTGATCGTCGGCCCCTGCGTCGCCGCGCCGCTGGCCGGCGCGCTGGTGTTCATCAGCCAGACGCGGGATGTCGTCATCGGCGGGCTCGCGCTGTTCAGCCTGGCGATGGGCATGAGCGTGCCGTTGCTGCTGGTCGGCGTGTCGGCCGGCTCGCTGCTGCCGCGCGCGGGACGGTGGATGAACGGCGTCAAAACCGTCTTTGGCGTGATGCTGCTGGCGGTGGCCTTGTGGATCGTTTCGCCGGTGCTGCCAGGCTGGGCCCTGATGCTTCTGATTGGCGGCGCGCTGTTGATCGGTGCGGTCTACATGAAGCTGCTCGATCGCCTGGGCGAATCGGCCACGGGTCGCCAGCGGCTCGCGCAGGGCCTGGCGCTGGTGCTGGCCGTGATGGGCACGACGCAGGTCATCGGCGCCCTGTCGGGGGGCGCGGACCCGGTGCAGCCGTTGCGCCATCTGACGCGCGACAGCGGGTCGGCGTCGGAGGCCGCGCCGGCGCAACGGCCAGCCTTCCGACGCGTGCGCAACGTGGCCGAGCTCGACGCGGTGCTGAAGTCGGCGACGCGGCCGGTGGTGCTCGACTTCTATGCCGACTGGTGCGTGTCGTGCAAGGAGATGGAGCATCTGACGTTCCGGCATCCCGAGGTGCAGACGCGCCTGGGCGCTGCCGTGTTGCTGCAGGCCGATGTCACCGCAAATTCGCCCGAGGACAAAGCGCTGCTCAAGCGCTTCGGGCTGTTCGGCCCGCCGGGAATCCTCTTCTTCGACGCACAGGGTCGCGAGCAGACTTCGGCCCGTGTGATCGGCTTCGTGCCGCCCGATCAGTTCACCGGCGCGCTCAAGGTCGCAGGCCTGTAGCCGGCCGCCCGGCCGCCCGACCGCCCGGACACGGCTGGGCTCCTGAGCGCGTTCAGCGCTCCACGTGCACCAGCGTCGCCACAACGCGCGTGCCGTCGGCGCTCAGCGCGCCCTTGACCTCGACGCGGGTCACATTGGCCCGCAGGTCGTTGGCGGTGCCATCCTCGAAACGCGTCGCCGCGGTCCAGATCACGGTGATGCCCCGCACGACGAAGCTCATGCCGGGCAGGTCGACGGCAGTGACGGTGCCGTTGATCTCGAAGGGTTCGACCTCGGAGCCTTCGGAGCCCTGAATCTCGACCCGCGTGGCCTGCACGATGCCGCCGGTGACGTTGCCCTTGACTTCGGCACGCGCACCGGGAACAAGCCCCGCGCTGCCGTTGGGCAAGCTCGCGGTGGTGGCGTCGACCATGTAGCCGTTGATCGTGAAGCGCAATGGCGAGATCACCGCGGTGATGCGACCTTCGAGCTCGACCTTGGCGCCCGCGGGCGGTGCAGCGACGCCGGTCTCCAAGCTCTGCGCCTTCCACACCCCGGCCACCGGCACGGTCGACAGCGTGAACGTGACCGCGCTGCCCACGGCCAGCGTCGTGGTGGGGTCGGCGGGTGCCACGGACGACCAGTCGATGGTGAGCGCGCCGATGTGCAGCGTGCGAGCGCTCGACTGCAGCGAATCGACGACGCCGCGCAGGCTGTAGGCCGTGGCACTGCTGCGGCGTTCGATGCGCGATGCGATGTAGCGGCGCGTCGCGACGTTGAAGGTGGCGTAAACGGCCACGATGTCGGCGACCCGCACGGCCGCCAGCCCGCCCACCAGCAGGGCGTCGAAGACCGTGGTCGGCACGACCGCGACGGTCTGGCCGAGCACCGTGAGCACGCCGTTGGCTGCATCGAGCGTCTGCACCGGCCCCAGGATTTCGCGGCGCACGCGGATCTGCGAGGCCTTGGCGCTCGCCACACCGCCCTCGACGACGATCTCGGAGGCCAGCACCTCGGTCTGCATGCCCAGCGCCAGCGCCTGCCCGGGGTCGATGTCGCCGACGCGCTGCGCGGTGCTGTCGTCGAAGCGCACGCCGTTGACGATGATCGAGCCGAAGCCGCTGATCGGACCGACGGCCAGCGTCGTCGGGCTGCCGGTGCCCCCGCTGTCGACGCCCCCGCCGCATCCGGACAGCAAGGCGATCGCGGACAGCATCACGTCACGGCGGCGCATTGGCAGGCGAGGGGGGCGGGCCATCAGGATTCCTTCGAAGCGTCGTCGACGATGGATTCGTCGAACGAATACAGGCCGACACGCATGCGGTGATCGGCCCTGTGTGTGAGGTCGGTGGCAGCGGCGGCGGTGTCCGCATCGATCAAGCCCTGGAGTGCGGGCACCAGCGTCGTCATGAGCGCGCGCCATTGGGTGTGGACGAGCGCTTTTGCCTCGTCGATCGAGTGCTCAGAGAGCCCGTCGGCGAACACCGCCTGCTCGAAATGCCGCCGGTCGCCGCCGAGCACGTTGGCCACGCCGGCCGCCAGATGGTCGCCGACGTTGTGGCCCAGGAATCCGAGCATGCGTGTCTGGTCGTCGCTGGGCACGAACGCGTCCTGGATGAGATGGACCCTGTCGGACTTCTCGTCGTGGCGCACCAGGCCCAGCCGGCACAACTGCTCGAGCAGGCTGCGCGGGTGCACGTCCCGCGTGATCGATTGCGCCAGGGTCTCGAAGCTCGGCGCCGGCCCCTGGCGCGGCAGCGACCTGAGTTTGCCGCGTCGGTCGCGCAGCTGCCGGTCGCTGAACCAGCGCGTGAAGATCTGCGTGGCGGGCGAGGCCCGCTCGGCGGCGCGGGCGGGTGTGGCTTGCGTCAGGCGTGACACCTCGCGCCGCGTCAGGCCGGTGGCGGTGGCGACTCGGCTCACGTCGCGATGGCTCGCGGACGGTTGCGCGTCGC
>JBDTWC010000585.1:0-2884 GCA_040006875.1 Acidobacteriota bacterium
CGCACGTGGCCGCGCGTCGTGACCACGCCGGCGCCCGGCTTCAACGCGGCCGTGAGCCGCGACACCTGACCGCCGGCCGCCGTCGAGGGCAGGGCGATGATCGGCTTGCCGCCCTTGGAGCGCGCCGCGCCGCGAATGAAGTCCATCTGGCCGCCGATGCCCGAGAAGATGCGGTGCCCGATCGAATCGGCGCAGACCTGGCCAGTCAAGTCGATCTCGATCGCGCTGTTGATGGCCGTGACCCTGGGATTGAGGCCGATGAGGTAGGTGTCGTTGGTGCGGTCGCACGGGTGAAATTCGAGTCGCATGTTCTCGTGAACGTGCGCGAAGAGCACGGTCGTGCCCGAGACGAAACTGGTCACCGTGCGGTGCCGGTGCACTTCCTTCTGCTTGTTGGTGATGACGCCGCCCTCGAGCAGCGGCACCAGTCCGTCGCTGAACATCTCGGTGTGCACGCCCAGCTCGAGCTTGTTGCCGAGGCGCGCCAGCACGGCGTCGGGAATGGCGCCGATGCCCAACTGCAAGGTGGCGCCGTCCTCGACGAGGTCGGCGACGATGGCCCCGATCCGGGCTTCGACTTCGGTCTGCACCGCCGGTGGGCTCTCGGCCAGCGGCCGATCGGTCAGGCAGAAGGCGCGCAGGCGCGAGAACGGCACCACCGTGTGACCGTGGGTGCGCGGCATGCGCTCGTTGATCTCGGCCACCACGATGGTGGCATGGTCGGCGGCGGACATTGCGGCATCGACACTCGTGCCGAGCGTGCAGTGGCCGTGGACGTCGGGCGGCGAGAGCTGCAGCAAGGCCACGTCGAGCGGCACCTCGCCCGACTTGAACAGGTAGGGAATTTCCGACAGGAAGATCGGCACGAAGTCGGCCCAGCCCTCGGCGATGGGTCCGCGGCAGGCGGCGCCGGTGAAGAGCGAGTTCGAGCGCAGGCGGCCGCGAACGGCCGGCGCGACGAAATCGTGGGCTCCAGCCGTGTGCAGATGGTAGAGCTCCACGCCGTCGAGATCCTGCCGGGCGGCCAGGGCCTCGACGAGCGGCGCAGGGGTGGCGCACGCGCCATGGATGAAGACGCGGTCGCGGCTGCGGACGTGTGCGACCACGTCGGCGGGACTGACGGCGCGTGAGCGCCAAGACGGATCGAGCGGCACGGAGAACTCCTGAGCACGCCCGGGACGCGAGCGCAACTCCTGCACGCTACTGCCAGTGGTCGCCGCGAGGCAACCGCGCCGCGTCTGGCCAAAGCCGGCTCGCCGCCGGCGTCGTCAGGTGCCCGGGGTCCAGATGGGCGAGGGAGCGGTTCCGGCCAGCGTCAGCAGCAACGCGTTCAACCGCTTCACGAACGCCGCCGGGTCCTCGACGTGCCCCCCCTCGGCCAGCGTGGCCTGATCGAAGAGGATCTGGCTCCAGTCGTTGAACCTGGCCGGGTCGGCTTCATCGGCGAGCCGGCGCACGATCGGATGCGTTGCGTTCACCTCCAGGATCGGCTTCGAGGCTGGCACCGCCTGGCCCGCCGCCTTGAGCATCCGCTCCAGGTGCGTGCTGAGACCGTCCTCGCCGCTGATGAGACATGCCGGCGAGTCCGTCAACCGATTGGTCACCCGCACGGCACTGGCGCGGTCCTTGAGCGCGGCCTGCATGCGCTCGAGCAGCGGGGCGTATTCGCCGGCAGGCGCGCCCGCGTCGGGCGTGGGCGGCGTGCCGCCGATGGCACTGAGGTCGAGATCCTTGGCGGCGGCCGAGAGCAGCCGCTTGCCGCCGAACTCGTGCAGCGCGGGCGCCACCCACTCGTCGATGCGCTCGTGCAGCAGCAGCACCTCGATGCCGAGCTTCCGGAAGATCTCGAGATGCGGGCTGTTCCGGGCCGCGGCGTAGCCATCGGCCGTGATGTAGTAGATGTCGTTCTGGCCGTCCTTCATGCGGCCGGCGTAGTCGGCAAGCGACACGGTCTGCTGGTCGTCGGCGTGGTGCGTGGACGAGAACCGCAGCAGCGTCGTGAGCCGCTCGCGGTTGGCGTGGTCTTCGGGGATGCCTTCCTTCAGCACGCGCCCGAACGTGTTCCAGAAGATCTGGTATTTCGCCGGGTCCTTCTCGGCCAGCTCTTCAAGCAGGGTCAGCACGCGCTTGACGGCCGCGGTGCGGATCGCCTGCACATCCTTGGACTGCTGCAGGATCTCGCGTGACACGTTGAGCGGCAGGTCGTTCGAGTCGACGACACCGCGCACGAAGCGCAAGTAGACCGGGAGCAGCTGCTCCGCGTCGTCCATGATGAACACGCGGCGCACGTACAGCTTCACGCCGCGCCGGTGCTCGCGGTCCCACAGGTCGAAGGGCGCCCGTGCCGGCAGGTAGAGGAGCAGGGTGAATTCCTGGCGGCCTTCCACCTTGGCGTGCGTGTAGGCCAGCGGCGCGTCCGAGTCGTGCGCCACGTGCCGGTAGAGCTCGTGGTACTGCTCTTCGGTGATCTCGCTCTTGGGACGGGCCCAGAGCGCCGACGCGCGGTTGACCTGTTCGTCGTCGGCGGCGATCACCTGCTGTCCGGCCTCGGCGTCCCACTGCTCCTTCTTCATCAGGATGGGAATGGCGATGTGGTCGGAATATTTGCGCAGGATGTCCCGCAGCCGATGACCCGACAGCAGCTCGTCCTCGTCGGGCCGCAGGTGCAGGATGACATCGGTGCCGCGTTCGGCCTTCGCCACGGTTTCCACCGTGTAGCTGCCTTCGCCCGTGCTTTCCCACCTGACGCCGTGCTCGGCGGTGAGGCCGGCGCGCCTCGTGACCAGCGTGACGTGGTCGGCCACGATGAAGCCGCTGTAGAAGCCGACACCGAACTGGCCGATCAGGTGCGCATCCTTCGCACGCTCGGATGTGAGCTGCTGGA
>JBDTWC010000586.1:0-2883 GCA_040006875.1 Acidobacteriota bacterium
GCCTGTCGCCTGGCCAACGGGACCCGCTGATGGCCGCGCTGCCCTTGCATCACGGTGCCAGGCAGGGTCATCGGCCGGCTCGAAGGCGCCCTGCCCGCCTCGAACGCGCTCGCACACGATCCACGGGGTCCATCCCAGTGTCTAACTCTTGCTGCCGGCGACACTCGGCATCATCGAGGTGCACGACCCGCCCTTCCGCGCTATCGTAGCGGCAGGCGCAGCGAGGCGCTCTCCAGCGTGGCCGTGCGCCGAATCCTGCACCTCGACATGGACGCGTTCTACGCGTCGGTGGAACAACGCGACAACCCCGAGCTGCGCGGCCGTCCGGTGGCGGTCGGCGGCGCGCCCGATCAGCGTGGCGTAGTCGCAGCCGCGAGCTATGAAGCGCGCAGCTTCGGCGTGCGCTCGGCCATCCCCATGTCGCGCGCCGTGCGCCTGTGTCCGGCGCTGGTCATCGTGCGGCCCGACTTCCAGAAGTACCGCCACATCTCGCAGCAGATCTTCGCGCTCTACCGGGCGGTCACCCCGCTGGTCGAGCCGCTGTCGCTCGACGAGGCCTACCTCGACGTGACCGAGAACACATGGGGCGAGCCGCTGGGCGTGGCCGTGGCCAAGCGGCTCAAGGCCGAGATCCACGAGACGACGGGTCTGACTGCGTCGGCGGGCGTGGCGCCGAACAAGTTCCTGGCCAAGATCGCCTCGGGCTGGCAGAAGCCCAACGGCCTCACCGTGATCGCCCCCGAGCGCGTCGAGCGCTTCCTGCAGGGTCTGCCGGTGGACGCGCTATGGGGCGTCGGCCCCGTGACCGCGAAGAAGCTGCACGAGCACGGCATCACGCGGCTGGTCGAGGTGCGGACCGCCGATCGGGAGACGCTGCGCGGCATCGTCGGTTCGCTCGCCGACTGGCTCAAGGACCTGTCGGAGGGCCGCGACGCCCGCGTCGTGGAGCCGGATCGGGCGTCGAAGTCATCGGGCTCGGAGTGCACCTACGAACACGACCTGATCAACCGCGACGAGATCCGCCGCGAGATCACCGAGATGGCCGGCGATGCTGCGACCTGGCTCGGGAAGCGGTCGCTCTTCGCGCGGACCGTCGTGATCAAGGTGCGCTATGCCGATTTCCACACCGTGACGCGCAGCCACAGCGCCGACGCCACCCGTGTTGCCGCCGCCATCACCGCCCGCGCGCTGGCGCTCCTCGACAAGACTGAGGCGGGCACTCGAGCCGTGCGCCTGCTGGGCGTGAGCGTGCACAACCTCACCGACACGACCGACCAGCCGGAACGGCCGCGGCGCCCGGGCGACGGCCCGCGGCTGCCCTTCGACGACGATGCCTCCTAGGGCTTCAGCACGCGCACGCGCTTCAGCAGCACCTCTTGCACCGGCTGCTCGCCGATGACCGGCACCGCCTCGATCGCCTTGGCCACGTCGATGCCGGACACGACCTGGCCGAACACGGTGTACTTCTCGTCGAGGGAGGCCGCGCGCGCGGTGACGATGAAGAAGGACGTGCTGGCCGAATCCGGGTCTGCCTGACGCGCCATCGAGAGCACGCCTACGTCGTGTAGCTGGTCGTTGAACTCGGCCTTGAGCCGGTGCACGTGCTTCTCCTGCGCCTCGGTGAGCGGCGTCTTGCGCGTGTTCATCATCCCGCCCTGCACCACGAAGCCCTTCACCACGCGGTGGAAGATGGTGTTGTCGTAGGCGCCGAGCTCGGCCAGACGCAGGAAGTTGCGCACGTGCTCGGGCGCCTTCTCGGGCGTGAAGGCCAGGGTGATGTCGCCGAGCGAGGTCTCGAGCACCGCCCGGAGACCGGCCAGCACGGCTACCGTCTCGGTCGAATACGGTGGCGGCACGTCAGCCGGCCGGTCGCGAATCACGACGGCGGTGACCACCACCGGCTCCGTGGGCACGCCCTGGTCGTCGGCGGCCGCCTCCGAGATCTGCTGTGCCACGCGCAGCCCCTCAGCGACGCGGCCGAACACGGTCTGCTGGCCGTCGAGCGTCGGCTGGTCGATGATGCAGATGTAGAACTGCGTGCCGCCGCTGTCCGGTCGTCCCGGCACGATCGCCGCCGACACGGCCCCGCGCGTGTGCTTCTCGGCCGTGCTCTCGGCGCCCACGAGGTTGAGGCCGCCGGTGCCGGCGCGCGTCCGCGTGGCCGGATCCTTGGTCAGCGGATCGCCGCCCTGCACGACGCCCTGCCGGACCACGCGGTGGAACGTGGTGCCGGTGAGTCCGCCCTCCTGCGCGGTCTTGATGAAGAGCCCGACGTGATTCGGCGCCAGCTCGGGCAGCAGATCGATCACGATGTCGCCGAGCGCGGTCGTGAGCACCGCCTGCTTGCCGCGCATCGCGTCGCTGGTCAGCGGCGTGACAAACAGCGCCGGAGCGGCCACGGCCGGCTTGACGACCGGCTTGGCGACCGGTTTGGGGGCAGGTGCCGCCGGCTTGGCCGGAGCCGCCGGCCGCGGTCTGGCCGGTGCCGCCTGGCCGGCCGCCACCGGCAACGCCGCCGTCATCATCACGACCGTCAGCAGTTCCCACACCCGCATGCTGTCCTCCGCGGCTGCATTGTAGCGCCGTCGCGACCGGTCCCGGCACTGGTCACCACGGGTTGGCGGCGCGGCCGAACCGCGCGAGCGCACGGCCCGTCCAACTGCTCATTCGGCGTCGCTCTTGCGGCGCTCGTGCACGACGGCAGGATGGCGAGCGGTCATGGAGGGAGACGTCATGCTGCGCGTCACGCTCGTTCTGCTGCTCCTCGCTCTACCGGTGGCTCGCGCGTCGAGTGCGCCGGCCGCCCTCCCACGGCTGCGACCGCAATCGGATCGCATGCGCGCCTGGCTCGCCTACGGCCGCGATCGATCGCCGAGCCTGGCC
>JBDTWC010000587.1:0-2876 GCA_040006875.1 Acidobacteriota bacterium
TAGGTCGCGAGCCGCCTAAAGCCCCAGGGATTGCCGAGCGTGTCGGCGAGTTCCGCGTGCAGCGCAAAACTCCGTCGTGCGAGGCGATCGACCGGCGTGCCGCGGCACCAGTCGAGCGCCAGGAAGCCGCCCGACTTGCCCGAGGCGGCGCCCGCGACCTCGTGGCGTTCGATCACGACCGGCCGCGCCCCGCGCCGGCTGAGGAAGTAGGCGATGGCGGCGCCAATCACGCCGCCGCCGCAGATCACGATACGTCTAGCCTCAGTCATGTCCTGGCTATTTGTTGCGCGTCGTTTGTTCCGGGTCCATCGCCGCGGCCATTTATCCCCCGTCTTGTTCGTCGAGGCGCGGCGGAACCACATTGTTGCCAAGTTTTCGACCGAATCTCTACCGCGGTGCTCAAGGACATGACGCCTGCGCCCGCTTCCCCTCAACGCTCTCTTGCCCTCAGGGACCGCAAAGGATGCTCGATCAGCAAGACCCGGCGGCGCGGCCGACATTCGTGCAGATTCGTCCGCCCGCTTCGGCGGGCCGGATTTGGCGAAAAATTGAAATTGGCCTTGGCGGCCTTGCCTTCGTGGTGGCGCTCGGCCTGGCGGTGTTTCTGCCTGTCTCTTCCGAGCGCGCGACGATGCTGGAGAGCGAGGCGCCAGCGCGATTGGCCGGGGAGATGGATCAGTATCCTGAAGCAGGAACGCCGATGCCGGAGCTTGCGGCCCTTCCATCGACGGCCCTGTCCGAAGCGGCGTCTACAGCCGCGCTATCCCCTGCGGAGGCACCGTCCCCCGCAGCTGAGTCCTCGATCGAGACCGCGGTGCGACTCGAGAAGGGCGACACGGTGGCCAGGGTTCTCAATCGGCTGGGCGTTGCGGCCGAGGATGTCGCCGACAGCGTCGCCGCGCTCGCTGCACACGTGCGCATGGAGCGCCTGCCCATCGGCCAGATCATGACCGTGACGCTGCGGCCGGCCGACGAAGCCGGCGCCAGGCCGGTCCTGCTCGCGCTCTCGATCCGGCCCGAGCCCCGCAGGGAGTACACGCTCGAGCGCGACGACGACGGCGACTACAGCGTCGAGGAGGAGGTCTTCGCGGTCGCCTCCAAGCTGCAGCGTGCCTCGGGCGCGGTCGATGGCTCGGTGATCGCCAGTGCCGAGGCCGCCGGTGTGCCGCGCGGGCCACTGGCGGAAATGCTGCGCGCCTTTTCCTGGGACGTGAACTTCCAGCACGACATCAAGGTCGGCGACCGCTTCGACATATTGATCGAGCGCTCGTGGACGAGCGACGGGTTGGCGGTCGATGACGGCCGCGTGCTGTGGGCCGAACTCACCACCGGCGGCGGCGCCGAGAGTTTCAGTGTCTACCGCTTCAAGCCGCGCGACGGCGAAGACTTCTTCTACAACGGCGAGGGCGAGAGCGTGGTCAAGGCGCTGTTGCGCACGCCGCTCAACATGAGCCGCATCTCCTCGCGCTTCGGCATGCGCCACCACCCGGTGCTCCGCTTCACGCGGCTGCACGCCGGCGTCGACTTCGCCGCACCCCCCGGCACGCCGATCCTGGCCGCCGGCGACGGCCGCGTGGTCGAGGCCGGCCCCAACGGCGGCTATGGAAGATGGGTCAAGATCAGCCACGCCGGCGGCCTCGCCACCGGCTACGCGCACATGTCCCGCATCGCGCCGGGCGTGCGGCGCAGCGCGCGCGTGCGCCAGGGCCAGGTGATCGGCTTCGTCGGCAGCAGCGGACTTTCGACCGGCCCGCACCTGCATTTCGAGCTGCACCGCGCCGGCCGGCCGGTCGATCCGCTCAGCATGGCGCGCACGGCGCTGCGTGCCCGTCTCCGCGGCAAGGACCTCGAGCGCTTCAAGGTGCAGGTCGCCGAGACGGACCGCGCGCGCCAGACGGCGACCACGCTGGAGACTCCATAGGGATCCGGGGGAGAATCGTCATGTCCTCCGCATCGAATTCGCGGCGCGCAGCCGGCGGGCTGGTGGTGGGCGCCATCGGCGTGGCCCTGATCGCGCTGTCGACGGCGGCGCCCGGCAGCCGCGCGTCGGTCCGGTGCGAATGCGAGCGGGGCATTCTCGACGCCGGCCAGGACGGCATGAACGTGCTGGTCTACGAACTGTGCCCGGAACGGCTGACGGTGGGGTTTCGCAGCAGCGACGTGATCGAGGAGATTTCCTGCGGGCCCGACGGCGAGGTCCGGCTCTGGATGTCGACTGACGATGAGCGATGCGAAGGCGAGCCCACCGGCGGCCTCGGACAGGCCTACGACCTCTGGGAGCCTCTGCGCGGTCCTGGCCGGGCGACGGCGGCGCCCGTGCGCAAGCTGCTCACCTGTCGCGGTCAGATGAACAGGGCGACGATCGTCGTGCCCGACGCGCGCGACGCTCTGCTCGAGACACGGCCCGGCGATACGCTCTACGAGCAGCTGACGCGGCGGTTCATCGCGCAATGCATCCGGCCGGCAGCGTGAAGGCCGCGCGTCCCCAACGGCGGGCTCCCTACGGCAAAACCCCTCACGGAAGTATGGCGTCCGCCTCGATCTCGACCTTGGCATTGGGATCGATCAGCGCCGAGACCTGGACCAGCGTCATCGCCGGGAAGTGCTTGCCGAGCGTGGCGCCCCACGCCGCGCCGACGGCAGCACCGGCGGCATTGAACTCGGCGATGTCGGTCACGTAGGCGCGCAGCGCCACCAGGTGCGTGGGCTCGCCGCCCGCCGCCTTCAGCACCGCCACGACATTGCCCAGCGCCACCCGCCACTGCGCCCCGGCATCGGTGCCGGCAGCGATATGGGCCTCGCCCGGTGCGCGACCGATCTGGCCCGCGATGCGCACGCTGCGCGTGCCGGTGGCGACGACGGCATGGGAGAAGCCG
>JBDTWC010000588.1:0-2868 GCA_040006875.1 Acidobacteriota bacterium
CGGCCGTCGGCGTGTGGGCCGGTGATGATCTCGAAAGACGGGAAGTAGGTGCACGCGCGCTCGGCGCGGCACACCTCTTCGGCCGCCACGCGCAGCACGGCCTTGCTGTAGGCGGTGGCCACGAGCACATGCTGATGTTCATAGGTAGCGGCCAGCGGGACGGGCGAGACCGTCAGGATCAGACGGGCGCGCGGATTCCGCGCGCCAAGGCCGGCGATGAACTGGCGTAGATCCGCCACGATCTCGGCGACCGTGGCGTTCACGAATTCGTGCCGCGCCGGGTCGAACGTGCCACCGGCCACACCCGGCGCCAGTGGGTACACGGCGCCATCCAGGCGGCTGCGCCACATCTCGGTGAGGCCGAGCGTGAAGACGAGCACGTCGAGCTGCTCGAACATCTCGCGCACCGCGGCCAGGTGCGACTCACGGGACCGTTCGAGGTCCGCGAGCGTGGCGAACCCGTCGGGCTCCACCCTGGGTCGAAAGGCATCGACCAGACGGCCGTCGGCGCGAGTCCACGCCCCTTCGGCGGGCACGCACGTGCCGAACGCGCGCTCGAACAGCTGGCGCAACTGGCACGCGCTGTAGATGTTTCCGAAGCGTGCCGAGAAGACGCCGAAGCCGCGCCGGCTCGCCTCGGCGGCCGATAGACCGGGTCCGGGTTCGGTGACCAGATAGTGGAACCCGGCGGCGGTCAGCGCCCGCGAGATGTGTTGCGCAAAGCAGCTGCCAGCAGTCGCCACGCGGTCGTGGCGCGACACCATCGGCGCGACCACCGGGGCGGGATCCACATCCTCACCGGGCCCGGCCGACATCGCGTGGCGCCAGAACTGGCGGTCCGGCAGGCCGTCGTACGGGCTCGTGCCGCTCACCGTGCCACGCGCGCGCGTGTTCACGCGACGCTGCAGGTCGGCGTAGCGCGGTGACTCCAGGCGGCGGCAGACCAGATCTCCGGGAGCATGACCGGCGTAGGCCGCATAGCACGCGTCGATGAACTGCGGCAGGTCGAGAACCGGCGGCTCGATGTCGGGCGACTCCGGCGCACGCGCCAGCTGGAACCGATATCCGCCGGGCACGCCCAAGCGCTCAGCGAGCGCGGGATAGACCGGGAACACCGTCTGGCGCGCCAGGGCGTCGTCGTTCGGCGGGAGAGCCTCGGCGTCAATCGCCAGGCCGTCGCGCTCCATGAGTGCTCGCGCCACATCGGACAGCACATAGAGGCGTGGGTGATTGAACGAGTACATCCACACTCCGCGCGCGGTCCAGTTCGGAATGAACGGCTCGAGCTCGACGTTCGCCGCCCGGCTCTCCTCGACGAGAAATGCCGCCGCCGCGGCCCAGTAGTCGAAGTAGCCGACCCGCGCGAACACGTCCGGCGTGAACAGCTCGGCGGCGGCGCGGGCGCTCATCCCCCGCTGCCAGGCGTAGAAGACGAGCGCGGAGTGATGCCCGCACGGGCCATCGAACCGCGTGCCGCTGCGGTCCCGCACGAAGTCGAAGTCGGGATGGAACGCCGAGAACAGGATCTTCGGGAACCGCCCGATCGGCACGGCGGGACAGCGGCGGCGGACATAGGCCTCCGCTTCCGCCACTGGGTCGTCGCTGTCGTGCGGCGTGTAGCGACCGCTGCCGGTGCCATCGATGCGTTGGAAGCCACCCGGCTGGACCAGGATGCGGTGACTCGATGCGAACAGCGCATCGTAGTCGCCGCCCAGGAGGCGCGCCCGGTTGTCGGGCGTGGGCACGATCGCCGTGGCCGTCACGGTGCGGCCGATCGCCGTCATCACCTGGGCCATGCCCAGCGCATGGCAACTGCCGATCAGCGTCACGTGGGTCATGGCGTTGGTGTCCCTCGTCTGGCGTCTACGCCGCGCGACTGCTGCGGGCCGGCGGCGCCTTCTCCTGCGCGCCGGCTACCGGGTGCGACAACACCGCCTTGACCGGAATGGTGTCGAGCAGCTGGAGCTGCGTGAGTTCATGCGCGAACGACGAGCACAGCACCACATCGGCCTGGCCGGGCGTCCATTCCGGCGCGCGCACCGTGACGCCGCGGTAGGTCGTGCCGTGGCGCGCCGGATTGGTGTCGAGATACGCCACGATGGCCAGACGGCCCAGTTCAGGGACGTTCAGGAAGAGCGTGTCGGTGTGGCCGCCGGTGCCGAAGATGGCCACGCGGGTGCCAGCGTTGGTCCAGCGCTCGATGAGCGGCAGCAGGCGGTTGCGGTAGACCGACGGATCGTCGGTGCGTTCGCCGGCGCCCAGCCCCTGGGTCCAGTCGTCGCCCCAGGCGGTCACGTTCTCGTAGGGCACCGGGAATCGGCGCGTGTTGTAGTTCTGCAGCCACCAGCCGTCTTCCACCGGCGAGAACATCCCGGCCGTGGTACGTTCGAAGAACGCCGTCTTCCCCACCGTCTCGAGCAGGGTGAACATCGCGTCCTCGCGCAGGAAGTCGAACAGCTGCCGGATGGTTGGGATGTGGATATCGTCCACGACCAGCAGCGCGCCGGCTTCGAGGTGGGGATAGAGCTTCCAGTACTCCATGTTCGGGAACGGGAAGCCGTGCGGACCGTCGATGAAGGCGAGTTGCAGTGGCTCGGTGAACTCGTGGCTCATCAGCGTGTGCTGTGACGGGCCATCGATGAAGCGCACGTGCTCCTTGCGCAGCAGGAAGCTGTCGGCGGCGCGGGTCAGGCTCTGCCCGGCGTCGAGCGCGAAGACCGTGTGCTGCTCGCTCAGGTGCGACAGCAACAACGTGCTCTTGCCGGCACCGGTCTCGACCGAGCGACGGATCGTGCGGGCCGAGGCGTGACGGGCCAGGGCTTCGAGATTCGGCATAAATCCTACTCAATCGAGCAATTGTTCTGGGTT
>JBDTWC010000589.1:0-2864 GCA_040006875.1 Acidobacteriota bacterium
CACGGAGCTGACGACGCTCCTGCTGTCCGCGAAGTCGCAGCCCATCCGCGTGTTATTCCATGCCTGCTCGGTGGGCGCCGAGCCCTACTCGCTCGCGCTGTGGTGGCGCCATCGGGTTGGCGGGCGGGCTGACCGCGCCCTCAGCATCGCGGCGACCGACATCGAGGAAGAGTTCCTGGCCCTGGCGCGTCGCGGTGTCTACCCGAGCAGCTCACTCGAAGGACTCAAGGGCGAGGAACGGAGCTGGTTCGCACCGCATCCCAACGGAGTGGAGGTTCCGGCCGAGGTGCGCGCGATGGTCGAGGTGCTACCGCCGCAATCGTTCGTGGACGCGCCGGCCGAGCCGGACTACGACGCGGTGTTCATCATGAACGCGCTGACCTACGTCACGCCGCTGGAGCAGCGGCAGGCGATCACGCGAGCGGCACGGGCGGCCCGCCACGTGGTGGGTCTCACCGCCTTCCATCCAGATTCAATTGCTGCTGATATCGCCGCGGCTGGCCTGAAGCCGTGGCCGGGCGCACAACAGAGCATCCACGAGGGATGGGGCGATCGCCTGGTCGATGGACCGGTGCGGCCCGAGTCGCCCTACTACTCGTTCCAGTTGCCGCGCCAACGCCCGCATGTGCCTGACGCGGCCTATCGCTACTGCGCGCTGTTCACGCCCGCTACGGCTCAGGCGCCGTAGAGGCGCGTGAAACGATGGAGCATCGTGGTCCAGTCGTAGCGGCGCTCCACCAGCGTCCGCGCCCGTCGCGTCACGGCGCCGGCGCCGCGATCGCCGAGCGCGGTCCGCATCGCGGCGGCGGTGGCCGCGGCTCCCGTGCCCTCGATGACCCAACCGGTGCGGCCGCCGATCAGGAAGTCTTCGATGCCGGCCACGCGGCGCGCCAGCACCGGCACACCGAGCGCCATCGCCTCGAGCACGGCCAGGCCTTGGCCTTCGTCGGACGAGAGCGACACGAAGAGCCGCCAGCGCCGGACGAATCGGGTGACGTCGCGCACCTGACCTGTCACTCGCACGGCATCCTGCACGCGCAGGCGAGCGATGGTGGCGGTAAGGCGTGCGGCGTAGGCGTGGTCGGCGATCGGGCCGACGAGCTCGAGCTGCGCGTCTGGCACCGCACGACGCACCCGTGCGAACGAAGCCGATGACCGGCGCGCCGTCGCGATCGTCGGTCGGCCGACGATCGGGCAGCGACGTCAGGTCGAGTCCCCACGGCAGATAGGTAAGCCGCGACGCAGGCACCCCGGCCGTAGCGAGCCGCTCGCGATACGCGTGCGCCGAACAGACCACGCGATCGGCCTGGCGAAACGCCCACAGATCCTGCGTGTCCATCCACGCAGGCCGGTGCGGCCCCCAGCTGTACATCTGCGCGATCAACGCGGCCTTCGAGCGGCTCTGCTCGCGGGCGATACCGGCCATCGCGGTGGGCACGCCGGCGTGTGCGTGAATCACGCCGGGCCGGACCACGGCGATGAGTGCGGCGAGGCGCCCGGCGGCGGTCCAGAAGCGCTCCGGGTCGCGGTGGAAGACGTCGATGCGGTGATGGGCCACGCCCGCGTTGGCCAGCGCCTTGCTATACGACGGCCAGTCGCGCAGACCCTCGCTGGCGCCCGTGGTCACGAGCACGACGGGGCGGGTGCGCTGCTGGTCGGCGCAGAGGCGGGTGATGACGCGGCCGGCGCCGCTCCAGAGAAACGGCGCGACGTGAAGGACAGGGGTCGGCATATGCGGGACGCCTCGGATTATAGGCGCCACATTTTCGGGTTGGGGAGTCAAGGAATCGTTGATCGCGCCGATTGCCCACCTAGCCCAATGATTCGCCCGCACGTCTCTCCCTGTCGCTACGCCAGCCGGAGCCGGTCATGCTCGTAGTCGTCGGCGCCATCGGCGTGATCGCGGCCGTCCTCGGCGGCTACCTGATGGAGCACGGCAAGCTCCAGCTCCTCAACCAGCCGGCGGAATTCGTCGTCATCTTCGGCGCGGCGCTGAGCAGCATGCTGATCAGCACGCCGATGCCGGTGATCTCGAAGCTGATGAAGCAGATCACTGGCATCCTGGCGCCCGGCCTGGTCAAGGCCGACTACGCCAACCTGCTGGCGATGCTCTATCAGCTCTTCCGCCTGGCCCAGCAGACCGGCATCATGGCGCTCGAAAGCCACTTCGACAACCCCAAGGAGAGCTCGGTCCTGTCGCGCTATCCGAAGTTCCTGGCGCGTCACGGGGCGGTCGACTTCCTGAGCGACTCCATCAAGGTGATCATCGTGGGCGGCATGGCGCCGCACGACCTCGAGGCGCTGATGGATGAAGACATCTACGTGCACCACACCGAGGCGCGAGCGCCGTCGGCGGCGCTGGCCAAGGTGGCCGACGCGTTCCCTGGTCTGGGCATCGTGGCCGCCGTGCTCGGCGTCGTCATCACCATGCAGTCGATCGACGGGCCGCCGTCGGAAATCGGCGAGAAGGTCGGTGCGGCGCTGGTCGGCACCTTCCTGGGCATTCTCCTGTCCTACGGCTTCTTCGGCCCGCTTGCCACCGCGCTCGAAGCCCGCATCGACGACGAAGGCAACTACGAAAAGTGCATCAAGGCGGGCGTGCTGGCCACTTTCAAGGGCCTGCCTCCGGCGATCGCGATCGAGTTCGCGCGCCGCGTGCTGCCGCACGAAGTGCGGCCGGGCTTCGAGGAAACCGAGAAGTTCTGCAAGGCGGCGGGCAAGCCGGAAGCGATGGCGGCCTAAGCGATGAAGCCCAGTCAGCCGATCATCATCATCAAGAAGAACCGGGGCGGCCACGCCGGTCACCATGGCGGCGCGTGGAAGGTGGCCTACGCCGACTTCGTCACCGCCATGATGGCGTTCTT
>JBDTWC010000590.1:0-2863 GCA_040006875.1 Acidobacteriota bacterium
CCTGGGCCACGCCGGCGCCGGGCAGCAGTGCGTGCAGGCCCGGTGTGCCGACCTGACCGAGCACCGACACGCTCAGAGGCCGGGCATCGTCGACGGCCACGAGCACGCGCGGGGTGACGATGAACGGCTTGAGCCGCTCTTCGAGATCGCGCGCCAGCTTGACCGGCGTCATGCCGGCGGCCGGCACGTCGTTCAGGAAGGGCAGTGAGACCTTGCCGTCGCTGCGCACGTGCACATTGGCCGACATCTTCTCCTGCTCCCACACCTGCACGCTCAACCCGTCGCCGATGCCGATCACGTACTCGCCCTCGGTAGTCGGCGGTTCTGGCCATTCGTCGGCCCACACAAACGCTGCGTTCGACGTGCTGGAGGCGCAAGCGGCGCTCAGCGCGGCCGTCAGCGCCAGCGCGGCCGTCAGCGCGCGCGATCGCGCGCCACAGCGCCTCGGACTGCCGAAGATCCTCATTGCCCTGAGTATAGCGTCCCCACCTGCCGCCGGAGTCATGCTCAGGGGCGTCGCGCCGGAGTGCCCGTGGCGGCGATCAGGCGTGCGTAGAACTGTTCGAGCGTCACGACCACGGCCTCCCAGGTATAGCGAGCCAGCATCAGCTCCCGGCCGCTGCGCGCCAGCGCACGGGCCAGCCCGCGGTTGCGCATCAGCTCGAGCACGGCGTCGGCGAACTGGTCGGCCTCGTCGGTGATGATCAGATGCTCGCGGTCAATCACGTCGATGCCCTCGCACCCGACCGCCGTCGACACCATGGGCTTCTCCATCGACAAGCCCTCGAGCACCTTGAGCCGCGTTCCGCCCCCCATGCGCAGCGGCACCACGAAGACCGCGGCCTGGTGGGCGTAGGGCCGCACGTCGGGAACCGAGCCCGTGACCACGACGTGCTCCGACGCCAGCCGCTCGACTTCCGGCGGCGGCTCGCCGCCGACGATGTAGAACTTCGCGCGCGGCCGCTCGCGCAGGATCCGGGGCAGCACGTCGCGCACGAAGAACTGCGCGCCGTCGACGTTGGGGCGGTACTTCATCAGGCCCGTGAGCACGATCGCGTCGGGATCGATTGGGCCGGTGCCGGGCGCGAAGTAGTCGGTGTCCACGGCGTTCGGCACCACCGCCGTCGGCGTTTCCGGCACGATCGTATCGACCAGGGCGGCTTCGCGCGCCGAGGTCATCGCGCAGCCGTCCACCGCGCGCCAGGCCGCGATCTCCTCGCGCTTGAACTTGCGGTATTCCAGCCAGCTGAAGCCGCGGCGCAGGACCGTGCCTTCGGCGCGGGCGACGCGCTGGTAGAGCTCGTACTCGATGTTGTGTTCGTCGAGCACGAGCGTCGAGCGGGAATCGAAGCGGAAGCACGCCATCTGGCTGGTCGACACGTGGATGACGTCAAAGGGCGGGCCGCTCGAAAGCCGGTCGAGCGCCGCCTGCATGGCCGGGTCGTAGGCCAGGCGTCGCTGGAACGAAGAAAATGAGGCCACCGACGCGAGCTGTGAGAGGCGCTTGCCGAGGGGCAGCGCCGGGCGCGGGACCGTGTGCACGGCGCCGAGGCCGCGGAGCACGCGCAGTTGCTCGTCGTCGGCACCGTCGCTGTAGGTGAGCAGCGTCATGTCGTGCCGCCGCGACAGTACTTCGAGGATGTGGAAGACCCGCTTGGCGAAGCCCCAATTCGGCGGATAGGGGAACCACGGGCAGAGCAGCAATATTTTCATGGGGCAGCGAGCGGAGGGGTCAGGCACCTCTCCGTACCAGGCAGGTGACACCACACGATAGCAAATGTCTACAGCCGAGGCTGAACGCAAAAGTCTCGGCTGGACCAGACATCGCAGTCAATTCCCGTAAATTCGAGCACTCTGGACCCTTCCGTTGAGGGTCCCGCTCGGCTAGAATGAAAGACTGTCAAGGCTACTTCGACCCTTCATGCGGTCCCCCCGAAGCTGCCTGTTACTCGTTCACGTCCAGCTCCTCGCTCGCTCCCTGGCGAGCGGCTCACCCCATGGCCCGAGTGCATTCTGAGACCGGCGCTCCGCAATCCGACGATTCGTCCCCCGACCTCGCCCTGTCCGCGTCTCCGCCACGGTCCCGACGCGGGTCCTCAGTCGGGGAGTTCGACACGCCGGTCGTCGATGTGGAGCTGCTCACCGACTACATCGGCTTCGTGATCCGCTCCCTGCGCCGGCATTGGCGCGGCGCGCTGCTCACCTTTCTGCTGAGCCTGGCGGCCGTGGGCCTCGCGCTCTCGGCGTGGCCGCGCACCTATCAGATCGACGGGCGGCTGCTGGTGCAGAGCAGCAGCCTCGTGTCGTCGCTCGTCAATCCGGAACGCGGCGCTTCGCGCGAAGGCCTCGGCCCCACCCTGGCGGCGCAAGAGATCGTGAAGAGCCGCGACCGGCTGCTCGCGATCATGCAGACAACCGACCTGCTCGCGGAGTGGGATCGCACCCGCACGCCGCTCTTCAAGCTGAAGGACTGGGCCATGTCGCTGCTCGGCGGCGCGCCGACCGAAGAGAGCCGGCTCGATGCGATGGCCGGCCTGCTCGAAGATCGCCTGCAGGTCAGCACGACCGACGAAGGCACGGTCATGTTCGTGCTGAAGTGGCCCGACCCGGTGATGGGCCGCAAGCTGGTCGACGGCGCCATGCAGTCGTTTCTCGAGCACCGCCGCGTCACCGAGGCCGCTGCTATCACCGACTCGATCGCGATCCTCGATCGCTCCGCCAACACCATCGAAGCCGGGATCAAGGCCACGCTCGCGCTGTTGCCGGCGCCGCCGAGCAGTCCGCAGCGGCGCGCGATGATTCGCCCGACGGCGTCCGGACCCTCCGCCGAGGTCACCGTGCGCCTGGCGCGGCTGCGCTCGGC
>JBDTWC010000591.1:0-2861 GCA_040006875.1 Acidobacteriota bacterium
GTGCAACACTGCGCCGGTGCTGGTCCTCCCAACCCTCGCGCATCGCTACCTGCGCGACTACGCGCGGCGTGACACCCGCAAGCCGCACGCGGTGCGCCAGTTCGAGATCCATGTGCGGCGGTTGCTGCCGGAGTCTGTCGTGGACACGGCCGGACCTGCCGCGGGGCGCTCAACGCGGTGCCGTTCAGCCGCTCGACGTGCGGCATCACCTCGGCCTCGAAGGCCGTCCATACTTCGGCGGGTGCTTGGCGGTCGGGGTCCATGGCGGCGCGCGCGAGCAGAGTCCTCCGGCGCACGAAGGATACCTGCGCCGCCGATGTGTTCCGCCGGCCGGGACTACTTTCCGATCATGAGAATCGTGAACGACCCTGGAATCGCGGGCCCGACTCCGGCGCTGCTGCCCGCGGGCGTCGGTGGCGCCGGCCCGCGTTCCACGCTCATCACGAAGAGGTGGCCCGTGTTCGGGTCGAGCGTGAGCGTGCGCGCGCCTGGCATCGTCTGAAGATTCTCCACGACCTCGAAACTCGTGGGGCTCTTCTCCTTGATGACGGTGAGCGTGCCATTACCGTGCGAGCTGAACGCTTCCATCGTCTGCGGGTTGAACGCCGCGCCGTCGGAGCTTCCGGCGAGTGGCAGCGTCGCCAAGATCTTCCCATCCTTCGCGCTCAGGATGACCATGACCGACTGCGGCGGCTGCCCGACGGTACGCGCTTGCGCGCACGCCGCGAACAGCACGTGGTTCTTCACGTCGAGTGCGAGCCCGTTACAGCGACCGATGTCGCCGAATGGATAGTGGGCGGTCGTCTTCATCGATTTTTGGTCCACGACGGCCACGCTGCCCGCTGGATCTTGCAAGACGACGTAGAGCGTGCCCTTGCCGTCAGAAATAGTCTGTTCGGGCACGCCGCCAAGGTCGATTTTACCGAGCACGGCGCCGTCGCGTGCAGCGACGACCAGGAGGTCCTTGGTCGGATGACTGCCGATGTACACGCGGCTGTCGGACGCATCGAAGTAGATGCCGTCAGCGCTGAATTGGGGATTGGTCGGCGGATTCCCTTCGTTGGCGTCGATCGACTTGATCGTCTGCATCGACGTGGTGTCGAACATGGTCGGATTCGGGTGGCTGCTCGCGAAGCCATGGCCCGTCACGGCGTCGACGACCGCCCCGTTGCCGCCGCCGTTGAGGATCTCGCCGAGCGGCTTGAGCGTGTCGAGGTCGAAGACGGTGACGCGGCCGGGCACGGCCTCTCGGGCGGGCGTGCTGGCGGTGGCCTCGACTGGGCGCACGGCGTTCCGCGTGATGTAGAGTCGGCGGTCAACGGGATTGGCGTAGATGTAGTCAGTGCCGCCCTCGCCACCGACCTTGGCCGTCATGAGCACCTTGTAAGGACTGCTCGTGCTCTGGTCCTGAGCGCCGATCGCGGGCGCAAGACCTACGATCATCAGTGCGGAGACAAAGGCTAGGCGTGTCATATGGGCTCCAGACGAACCACAGGCAGAGGGGCGATGACCGTCAACGGCGAGCGACCAGGCGGCCATCGGCGGTCGAGCCGCAGCGCGACGCCAGACCCGGTCGGCTACCGAGCATAGTTCGCCTGTGGAGGAATTCCGTCTGGATTCCGCTGGTGTGTGGACGGTGAACAGCATTGGCCGGTCGCACAAGCCTGCGGACCGGTAGCGAACAGGGAGCGAAGTCTGGCGCGGCCACGGGCACGGCATCTGCGTCGTCCGGCGGCGGCTCGTGATTTGGCACAGCACGAGATCCCCGCGCCGGGCGTCGGCGAGCACCAGCGCCGCACGGATCTTGCTGTGCGAATCACCGGCAACCACAGCCGTGAGGAAGCGGTCTGGTGTCGTTCAACCGCGACGATCGGGAGCGTATTGGGGAACAGGGTTGGAACACTTACCCGGATGCAGTGTTCCCCCCACCGGAGGGCAGGTCGTGCGGGAGCCGCCGTCCCGACGGGCGCCGAGCAAAACGCGTAAGCCTTTGCGTCTCAAATTCATCGCAGGAACGGTGCGCCCAGTGCAGTAGCGCCTGACCGGCGCCGGTACGCCAAAGGGGCAGAGAGGTTTGGCTGTGGCGCCCCCCTTCGCGCCTGGACTTCCGTCCAGTCCGCAGTCCAGAGCGTCGCTCACGCCCCCGGTGTCATCGCCGATTCAAGGCGCGCGTGCGCCATCTGTTCAACTGGGCGATCGCGCAGGGGTATTGCGACGATACGCCGTTCAAGCGCCACGGGGTGAACGTCGTGTGCCTCGAGAGCGCCGCCGAGACCGTGCGCACCCGGCGTCTGCAACCTGGCGAGGGCGACGTGCAGTGCGACGCGACCAGCGTTCCGCGTGCGCTCGTGCTGCGCGCCGGCAAGACCAAGACCGGCACGCTGCGCGTCATCCCGGTGGGCCAGCGACTGGCGGCGGCGCTCGACATGCTGCGCACCGACGCTGAGGGCGCCACGCTGCCGCACGACGCGTTCGTCTTCGGCGACGAAGTGGGCCGGGCCGATTGTGTCGATCAAGACCACCTGGCGCACTGCGTGCCAGAAGGCCGGCGTCGTCGGCTGGCACTTCCACGATCTGCGTCGCGAGTTCGCGTGCCGCCTGCTCGAATCGCGGGCGGAGTTGCACGACGTGCGTGACTTCCCGGGGGCACGCCAACCTCACCGCCACGTCGCGCTACCTGCGCTCGACCGCGTTACGACTCGAACGCGCGTTGCGCTTGCTCGAGCACGCACAGGGCTTGGCGCCGCGTGCGTCGCTCGTCGTGCGGGAAGGGGATTTCGGCTCCAGTGCCACACCAGTGCCACACGGTGCGATCGGGGGCGTACGACGTCGATGACGCACTCGACGCGGAAGCCCTTGAA
>JBDTWC010000592.1:0-2850 GCA_040006875.1 Acidobacteriota bacterium
GATCCGCCTGACCCCAGCGGCGCAGCCACGCACGCACGGTGATCGACGCCGCTTCCGGCTGATGGACCGGGTCGAGCGCTCGCGCCAGCTTCAGTACCGACAGGCGGTCCGGCCACGACAGCGCGGACCACGCCAGCACGCCGGCCACCAGTTGCAGCGGCGACGGCAAGGCCGGACAACGCAGTTCCGAGGCGCGACCCGCCAGGTCCACCATCGGCACCGCCAAGGTGGACTGCACCGTGAGGCGATCGCGCGCCCCGATGCGATCGAGGTAGGCGAGCGTGTCGTGATAGCAGCCGAGCAGCACGTGCTGGCCGTTGTCCACCCAGTCGCCAGACGCCTGGTCCTGGGTCGCGAAAGTGCGTCCGCCGAGCACCGGTCGCGCCTCCACCACGGCCACGGGCACGCCCGCCTCGGCCAGCGCGGCGGCGGCGCTCAGGCCGGCGGGCCCGGCGCCGATGACGACGACCGCGCCGGCGCTCACGGCGTGCCGGCCGGCGCCAGCGCTTCCACGCCCGCGCGCAGCAGCGTGCGCGCCCACGTCGAGGCCGCGATCCAGGCGCGCGCGGGCCGGGGCACGCGCACGACCTCGGAGAACACGTCGTAGCCGCGCTGTTCGATGCGCTCCAGGATGCCGAAGTAGATAGCACCCATGATCTCGGCTGCCACCAGATGACGCGCCTCGCCGCTGGGCAAGGCGGCGGCGGCGCGGTCGTAGTAGTCGCGGGCGCGGCGACACTGGAGTTCGAGCAGGGACTTCAGCGCTGGGGTCACCGCCCCGCGGCGCAGGTCGTCGTCGCTACAGCCGAAGCGCTGCAACTCGTCTTGCGGCAGGTAGACGCGCCCGTGCTCGAGGTCGGTCTTCACGTCGCGCACGATGTTGGTGAGCTGCAAGGCCAAACCGAGATTCAGGGCGTAGTCACGGCCGCCAGGATGCCGGCAGCCGAAGATGTTCAGGCAGATGATGCCGACCGTGGACGCGACCCGCCAGCAGTACTCGCGCAGCTCGTCGAAGGAGCCGTAGCGTTGGCGCGTGAGGTCCATCTCGACGCCGTCGACCAGATCCTCGAACGAGCGGCGCGGCAAGGCGAACTGCGCCGCCACCGGCTGGAGTGCCCGGCCCTGAGGCGAGTGCGGAGCGCCGCCCTCGAACACGCGTCCGAGCTCGGCCCGCCAGAACGCCAGCTGGGTCGTGGCGGAAGCCGCATCGGGAGCCTCATCGACCGCGTCGTCGATGGCGCGGCACGCGTCCCACACCGTGACGATGGCGTCGCGCTGGGCCGCAGGCAAAACCAGGAACGAGTAGTAGAAGGAGGTGTCGCGGCTCACAGCAGCGTTCTCCACCCTATCACCAGCGCATCGGCCGCCCCCAGTTTCGGGCGCGCGGCTACCGGATCGAAGCGACCCTGTTCGAGCCGCTCGAGCACGCGCGCGCCGCCGTGCCAGGTGGCGCGCAGTTCCCAACGCAGGCGCCCAGACACGTGTTCGAGGAGCGGCCGGCCTTCGTTGAAGAGGGCGCGCGTGCGCGCGCCGCACGCCGTGAGCGCGCGCCGCCACTCCCGCGGCGTCGTGACCATGCCGGCCGTGAGCTGGTCGAGACGAGCGCCGGCCGCGGTCCATTCCGTATCCGGTACGTAGAGGCGGCCCTTGCCCCAGTCCGCCGCGAAGTCCTGCCAGAAGTTGGTCAGCTGCAGCGCCGTGCAGATCGCGTCGGACCAGCGATCGAGCCGCTCCTCGTCGTAGCCGAAAAGACGCAGCACCAGCCGCCCCACTGGATTGGCCGAGCGGCGGCAGTAGTCGTGCACGTCGTCCCAGGTGGCGTAGCGGGTCACCGTGACGTCCTGGCGGAAGGCCGAGAGCAGCGCGGCGAAGAGGTGGACGGGCAGGTGGTGCGTGCGGATGGTGTGGCCAAGGGCGCGGAAGATCGCGTCACGGGTCGCGGGCGCGGCCACCTCGGAATCGTGCGCGCCGCCGCCCGGCGGCACGGCAGCGCTGTCGGCGGCACCGACAGCGCCATGAAGTCGCTCGAGCCACTCATCAAGCAGACGCAGCCGCTCGCGCGTGGTGTAGCCGGGCTCGTCGGCGAAGTCGTCAGCGGTGCGGGCAAAGGCATAGACCGCGGCCACGTGCGGCCGGATCTGGTCCGGCACCAGCCACGAAGCGACCGGGAAGTTCTCGTAGTGCGACGCCGCCAGAGCGAGGCAGGTCTGGTAGTCGGCGGCCAGCCCCGGAGAGGCACCGGTCACCAGATCTGCTCGGGCACGCCGGCGCGATGGTTGGCGGCGCGCGCCATGACGAACAGCAGGTCAGAGAGGCGATTGAGGTAGACGAGCACGACCGGCTCGACCTCGTCTTTGCCGACGACCAGCGCCGCGGTCTCGGCGCGGCGGCACACGGTGCGAGCCACGTGCAGGGCCGCACCGGCCGATGAGCCGCCAGCGAGGATGAAGTGGCGCAGCGGCGGCAATTCCGCCTCGAGTGCATCGATCCAGGCCTCGAGCCGCGCCACGTCGGCTTCGCCGATCGTGACCTTGGCGACGCGGTCGGCGATCTTGTGGCGCGGGTCGGCCAGGCGGGCCCCGAGGGCAAACAGATCGCGTTGCAGCTGCGTGACCCGGCCGCCAAGGTCGGCATCGAGGCCCGCGGCCGTAGCCGCGCCCAGATGCGCATTCAACTCGTCGACCGTGCCGTAGGCCACGACGCGAGGGTGCGTCTTGGCGACACGCGTTCCGTCGAATAGACTCGTGTCCCCGTCGTCGCCGGTCTTGGTGTAGATCTTCACGCCCCAGAATTATGACGCGCCAGCGCGGTAGCCGCGCTCAAAAACCGACCATCCCCGCCCCGGCCGAG
>JBDTWC010000593.1:0-2849 GCA_040006875.1 Acidobacteriota bacterium
GCAGCGTTCTACACGGGCACAATCTCGAGGAGCACTGACAAGCCGGCGAAGTCCTTCGGGTTCCGCGTGTAGAGGGGTAGGTCTGCCGCCAATGCCGTAGCCGCGATCAGCAGATCCGCGGGTCGAGCCCCGCGCGCCTTACGGCCGGCGGCAACCACGGCCGCGTAGATGCGGCCATAGGCGCGGGCGGCAGCGGCATCGACGGGGAGCGGATCGAAGGTGGCCTCGGCTCGCTGCAACCGTTCCTGACGGCGTGCCCGCTCAGCGGGCTCGCTCGCGGCATGTGGTCCTGCCGACAGTTCAGCCATGGTGATCGCCGAAATCGCCAACTCCAACGGCAGGCGCACCGCTTCGATGAGTTCCAGGTCGATGACGACCGAGGTGTCGATGAGCCCGCGAGTGTGTCGCGTGTCAGCCACGAGGCGTCGGATCCTGGTCGACAGCCGTGTCTACGTCGCGTCGAAAGCGCGTGCCGTCGACCCGTGGTGCACGAGCGAAGGCGGCCTGAGCGGTGTCGGTCGAGACGAACGTGCGGGGGCGCAGTGGCACCAGCTCGCCCACCGGCACGCCGTTTCGCGTCACCACGAACGCCTTGCCCTTGTCGAGCGCGCGCATGATGCGGCCACTGTCGTTGCGAAGCTCCCGCTGCGTGACATGGCGAGCCATGAGGCGAGTGTAGCACGAACGCTACGCCTAGTCGGAGATCGTGCCGCTGTCGATGGTCTTGAGCGCAGCTGGCGCCGTACCGCCCCACTCGAATCGAGTGGCCGCCAGCGTCCAGTGAAACAGCGCCACCACCCACCGGCGGTCTGTGCCGCCACGCTCGTAGTAGACCAGGCAATGGAAATCGGTCGAGCACCCCGCCGCGACCAGTCGACGAGTGGGCAACCTCAGATCCCCGTTCACACCGGCGACCTGAAACTCGCCGCCGGGTTCTGCGATGTCGAGTGTCTGGCTGCGGAACAACGTCTGCAGCTCGGTGCGGACGCCGAGCGGCAGCCCTCTGATCGAGGTGACAATCCCGAACTGCTCCGCCTTCACGTGTGCGCGCAGCGCGTCGGGCATGGCAAACGTGGGCGCGGTCTGGCTGCCGATCAACGCAGCACACCAGAGACTCACGCCGATCGCGCAGAGCGGTCGCTGGACGCGCATCCCGCCTAGGATAGGACCGCGTTGAACGCTCGGATGCCGTGGGTTGCCCATCGGCCTCAGGAGAGCTGCCGGCACCGAGGTGCCGGCAGCCGTGGACTGCGGGCGTCTACGGGTCGACGCGCACGAGCGTCGGGTTCGGCAAACTGGTCGTTCCTCCGTACACGACCGACCCGAGATACTTCGTGCCCGGTGTCAGCCCACTGAACGTCAAGCCGATCGAGCCAGTGGTGCCGTTGACCGCAGACACTGGAGCGCTCACGGCCATGTTGCCCGCCGGGTCCGACCCGAGAAGCCACGAGAACAATGTGAAGTCGGCCGTACCGGGGACGCTGAACCCGTGCACGTACACGGTGTAACTTCCTGGCGCCGGCGCCAGGATGTTGGCCTCCTCCCTCGACGTCCCGTTGGTGCTGGCGGCCACCAGCGTGGCCCCGCGGTAGACATACAGGTCGAGGTCGCTTGCGGGCGCGACATTCGCGTCGAACAGCGAGAAGCGCGCATAGGTCGTGCCGGGCGCGATCGTGATCGGGAACGATGCCACGCCAGGGCCCGCCGGATCGAATGTGTCGAGCGGATCGTCCGCGACGCTGCCCGGTGCTGCCGTCGCGGGAATCACGCCGCGAGGCGTGGCCGTGAAGGCGCCTGAGTAGCCGAACCTCACGTTGTAGGTGATCGGCCCCCCCGCGCTCGACACCTCGACGGGCGTTGCCAGCGCCTTCGGAAGAATGACAATCGGCGAGCGGACTGTGTGCGTGGTGTCGGACCAGGTCAGCTGTCCTCCGGCGTAGGCGCCGATGGCGGCGGTCGTTCTCGTGAACGTGACCGTGAACGACTTGCTGTGTCCGGGCGCAATCCTGAGCGAAGAGGGGTTCACCGACACCGTCATGCCTGCAAGCCCCGTCACGTTTGCCGTGTAGGTCGACCTGCGGGAGCTGACGTTGGTGACCGTCCGCGTCACCGTTTGCGCACCCGACAGGTCGCCGATGGCAATGGACGCCATATTGAGGTCGCTCGGATCGAGCGAGTAGCCCAGGTTCTTGAGCAAGTTACAGACGGCCGGGGCGACGCCGTTCGTGGTGCCACAGAGGAAGGCGAGCCAGTCCTCGAATCCGGAGTCGTAGACGAGCCCCGCATCGGCCGCCTGGGTCGGCGCGACGTGGCCGGCGCCCTGCCGGAAAATCAGGACCGGATTCGTGTTCGGCGCCGGCGTGCCGGCGTCGAGCACGTCTGTGCCGGTCGTCATGAGGGCCGACTTGATCATCATCGGCGACCAATCGGGATGCCCATTCCTCAACAGCGCGGCGAGCCCGGCGACGTGGGGCGCGGACATCGACGTGCCGCTGTAGAGGTTGAACGACCGTCCGGCGTTGGCCGGAGGCGCGACGGCCGCCAGGATGTCCTGGCCCGGCGCGATGAGATCGGGCTTGAGGACATCTCCGCCGCCGGCGACGAGCGGGCCGCGCGACGAGAAGGCCGCGGTCAGCGGCGCCGGCACGTTGTAGACGAGCGTGGCCAGGTCGATCTTCGCGGTCGGGTTCGCGCCTGAGGCATAGGCTTTGAGCCCGGCCCGCGCCGTGTCTGGCAGATGCACCGTCGGCACGAAGTGGAAGTCAGCGTTGATCGAATTGGGCGACACGTTCACCAGGACCATCCCGGCGCCGCCGGCCTCTTTCACGGCCAGGCTCTTGTCCACGCGA
>JBDTWC010000594.1:0-2848 GCA_040006875.1 Acidobacteriota bacterium
CAGGTCCCCTCGCCGGCCGAACAACCCGAGCGGCTCGACACCGTGCTGCACGTCGTCTACCTGATGTTCAACGAGGGCTACTCGGCCACGGCCGGCGCCTCCCTCACGCGCCGCGAGCTATCCAGCGAGGCGATTCGCTTGGGCCGCGTGCTGGTCGACCTGCTGCCCGATCCAGAAGCTGAGGGCCTGCTGGCGCTCATGGCGCTGCACGAGTCGCGACGGGCCGCTCGGGCGTCAGCGAGCGGCGATCTCGTGCTGCTCGAGGATCAGGACCGATCGCTGTGGGACACGGCGCTCATCAGCGAAGGCCGCGCACTGGTCGAGCGGGCGCTGACCGCGGGCCGGGTCGGGCCGTACGCGCTGCAAGCGGCGATTGCCGCCCTACACGCCGATGCCGGGACCAGCGCGGTCACTGATTGGCGGCAGATCGTCGGGCTCTACGACGTGCTGCTGCGCGTCGAGCCGTCGCCCGTGTTCGCCTTGAACCGCGCCGTGGCCGTGGCGATGTGGCGCGGGCCAGCCGAAGGACTGGTGCTCATCGACGCGATCCTCGCCGGTGGCGACCTCGACAGCTACCACTGGGCCCATGCCGCACGCGCCGACCTGTGCCGGCGTCTCGCCCGCGTCGACGAGGCACGCATTTCGTATGCGCGCGCGCTCACGCTCGCCCGACAGGAGCCGGAGCGTCGCTTCCTCGAGCGGCGCCTGCACGAGCTTCGCTGAGCGTGAAAGCTCATTCAGTCATGCAAGCCAGTGCGCGGTCGCATCGATTGAGCGGTCACGCTTCGCGAATCCGTGCACCAAGACAACAAATTACCTCGTGGCCTCCGTGGCCGCATCTACACTCCGCCGCGTTGTTGCTTCGCGAGAAGCGATTTGTTCCATGCGATGGGAGGATGCTCCATGAGTCGACTGACGAAAGAACTGCGACGCCTTGTCATAGTCGCTTTGACGTTGCTGTTGCCGGTCCACGCGCTGGCGCAAAGCGCCACCAGCAACATCACCGGCCGGGCCACCGACGGCAGCGGCGCGGCGCTGCCCGGCGCCACCGTGTCGGTGACCAGTCCGAATCTGATCGGCGGCGCCCGCACCACCGTCACCGACGAGCAAGGCACCTACCGCTTCACGCAGCTCCCCGGCGGCGCCTACCTGGTGAAGTTCGAGTTGGCCGGCTTCTCGACCCTGAACGTCGAGGGCGTGACGGTGAGCGGCGGCAGCACCATGACCATCAACGGCAAGCTCGAACTGGCCTCGATCCAGGAAGCGGTCACCGTCACCAGCCAGGCGCCGACGATCGACCTGGAGTCGTCGAAGGTGGCCGTGACGTGGGACCAGCAGAAGCTCGATGAGCTGCCCTACAGCCGCAGCCTGACCAGCCTGATCGCGCTCGTGCCCGGGCTCTACGCCACCTCCTACGACGTCGGCGGCTCGAACTTCGGCACCAACTCCGGACCGACCGCGCGCACCTTCGGCCGCACTGGTGGCAATGTCGTCATGTATGACGGCATGGTCTGGGACCAGACCTACGGCGACTACGGCAGCTTCGAGGAAGCGCAGATCACCACCGCCTCGAAGGGCGCCGACGCCATGAACCCCGGGGTGTCGATGAACTTCGTGATCAAGTCGGGCGGCAACCGGTTCCACGGCTCGTTCATGGGCCAGTACCAGAACGGATCCATGCAGAGCAAGAACGTCGACGACGACCTGCTGAAGGCCGGCTACGCGCCCGGCGTCAACAAGTTCACGTCGCTCCGCGACCTCTACGGCGAGTTCGGCGGGCCGGTGCGGAAGGATCGCTTGTGGTTCTACGCCAGCTACCGCGACGGCCGCACCGGCCTGAAGATTCCCGGCTTCATCCAGCTGTCGGATCGCAACCAGGTCGAGTTCTACACCAAGCTCGAGAACCCGACCGCGAAGATCACCTACCAGGTGAGCAAGAACAACAAGTTCGAGACCATGGTGCAGGGCGGCCGCAAGTGGCAGCCGTATCGCGGCGCGAGCGCCTTCATTCCTCTCGAAGCATCCGAGAACCAGGACTCGTACTCTCTCATCGGGCCCTCGTTCAAGTGGCTCACCATCATCGGCAGCGGCGCCACCTTCGACGCCAGCCTGCAGCGCGGCGGCTACTCCTGGCCCGACGTGCCGTGGACCACCGACGTGCGCCGACTCGACCTGACGACCACGGCCACCCGCGGCGCGTTCCTCGAGAGCGATCGGTCGCCGCGCCGCTGGCAATACGGCGCGACCTTCACGAAGTTCGCCGAGTTCTTCGGCCGCAACCACGAACTCAAGACCGGCTACATGGGCTGGCGGGCGGTGGAATCCACCGAGAACACCGGCTACCCGAACCAGCAGCAGTACCGCTACCGCAGCACGACGGCCGACGCCGCCTGCAGCCAGGACACGTTCTGGGACGGCTGCTTCGCCCGCCCCGACTCGGTGCTGGTCTACGACTACCCGAACACCACGTCGGCTGGCGAGTACTACCACTCGGCTTACGTGAACGACAAGATCACGGTCTCGTCCAAGCTCAACGTGAACATCGGCGTGCGCTACGACCGATACTCGAGCTTCCTGCCCGAGCAGGGCAACCCGGGTACGGGTCCGTTTGCCACGACGAACATCTTTAAGTTCACCGACGACTACCCGGTCTACCAGACCTTCGTCCCCCGCGTGTCGGCGGTCTACGACCTGACGGGTCAAGGCCGCCTGGCGCTGCGCGGCAGCTACGGCCGCTACGTGGGCGGCTCGTCGGGGACCCTGGGCAATCCCGGCCCGGCTGCGACCACGGTCAACCCGAACGCCATCATCACGCGCACCTACTCGAACTGGGACGGCACCATTCCCT
>JBDTWC010000595.1:0-2843 GCA_040006875.1 Acidobacteriota bacterium
CCGCAGGCGTGCGCTGGGCGCCGATGTCGCTCAGGTCCGGCGCGGCGTTCCGTGGTCCGTCGGCGGTCACGCGATGGCAGGTGCCGCACTTCGCCTTGGCCGCAAACAGACCCCTGCCGCGCTCGATGTTGCCGACCTTCACAGCCGTGCCCGACGGGTCGAAGCCGGCGCGGATGAGCGCGATGAGCCCGGTCGTCTCGGCGGGCCCGAACGAGAAGCCGGGCATCGCACCCCCAGGCACGCCGTTTGCGATCACCTTGGCGAAGTCGTCGTCGGTGACGGCGCGGCGGAAGCGGCGGCGGCGAAGATCGACGCCGTTGACCATGTCGCCATTGGGCCCGTGGCAGCCCGCACACTGCGCCCCGAAGACGCGCACGCCGGTGGCGATGTCGGCTGTGGAATAGGTGTGATCCTGGGCCCGGGCCGGGGCTGCGAGGAGCAGCGCCGCCAGCGTCGCGCCGGCCAGCCCCGGCCGCGCGAGCGCGGCCGACAAGCTCATGGTCATGCGGCGGATGCTAGCGGCCGGTTGCCGTGGTTCGCAACAGAAAAGCGCGTGCTAGCATCCGCTCATGCGCACCTTTCCTCGGGCTCTGACCGCGCTGTGCCTCCTGTTCCTGCTCACGGCGCGGCCCGTGCTGGCGCAGGCGCCGGTGGCCTACCGCGTGTCGTTGGCCGCTGCCGAACATCGCTGGATGCAGGTCGAGGTCACCTTCACCGGCGTGCCGGCTGGGCCGCTGCAGATTCACATGAGCCGCAGCTCGCCCGGGCGCTACGCGCTCCATGAGTTCGCCAAGAACGTGTTCGACGTGCAGGTCAAGGACGGTCGCGGCCGGGTGCTCACGGCGGCGCATCCGAACCTCCACCAGTGGGTGGTGAGTGGACACGACGGCACGGTGGCGATGAGCTATCGCGTGTTCGGCGATCGCACCGACGGCACTTACTTGAGCGTCGACGCCAGCCACGGTCACCTGAACATGCCGGCCGCGCTCATGTGGGCGCGCGGCCTCGAGCAGCGAGCCGCCCGGATCGAGTTCGTGCCCCCGGCCGGTGCCGCCTGGAAGGTGGCCACACAGCTCTTCCCCACGGACAACCCGCTGGTCTTCACCGCCCCGAACCTGCAGTACCTGATGGACAGCCCGGCTGAAGTGGGCGCATTCACCCTGCGCACTTTCACCGCGACCGACGGCAAGGGCCCGGCGCAGACCTTCCGGGTCGCGCTCCACCACGACGGCACCGAGGCCGAAGCGGATGCCTTCGCTCGCGACGTCGAGACGATCGTGCGCGAGGCCATGCCGATCTACGGCGAGTTCCCGCGCTACGACACTGGCACCTACACCTTCCTTTCCGACTACCTGCCGTGGGCCAACGGCGATGGCATGGAACACCGTAACAGCACCGTGCTGACGTCGAGCGGCGCGCTGCGCAACCCGGCCCAGCGCAACGGCATCCTGGGCACGGTGGCGCACGAGTTCTTCCACTCCTGGAACATGGAGCGCATCCGCTCGAAGGGCATCGAGCCGTTTGACTTCGACGACGCCAACATGTCGGGCGAGCTGTGGTTCGGCGAGGGCTTCACGAGCTACTTCGACACCATGATCACGCATCGCGCCGGCTTCGATTCGCTCGACGACACGCTCGACAACCTGGCCAGCTTCGTCAACGCGGTCACGCTGTCGCCCGGTCGCGGCATCCGCACGGCCGAGCAGATGAGCCAGCTGGCGCCGTTTGTCGACGCCGCCGTGTCGATTGACCGCACCTCGTGGCCCAACACCTTCATCTCCTATTACACGTGGGGCGCGGCCATCGGCCTCGGCCTCGATCTGTCGTTGCGCGATCTCACCAACGGCAAGATCACCCTCGACGACTACATGCGCCTGATGTGGACCGAGTACGGCGTGCCGGGCATGAAAGCGGCGCCGGGCGTGGTGGCCAAGCCCTACACGATGGAAGATCTGCAGGGCCGGCTGGCGCAACTGTCCGGCAACCCCACGTTCGCGCGCGACTACTTCGCCAAGTACATCCAGGGCCACGACGTGCCCGACTACGCGCGTCTCTTCGCTCGCGTTGGCCTGGTGATGCGCAAGAAGGCGGCGGGGAAGGCCTGGCTCGGATCGGCGCCGTTGATGGTTGCAAACGGGGGCCTGCGGGTGGGCGTCGTGCCGTTTGACTCGCCCCTCTACAAAGCGGGCATGGCGCAGGACGACCAGATCGTGGCCCTGGCCGGCATCGACGTGGCCACCAGCGCGGCCGTGCAGGACGTGCTCGCCAAGCAGGCGCCGGGGGCAGCGGTGGCCCTGAAGTTCGTGCGCCGCAGTGGCGCCGCCGTGACTGCCACGGTCATGCTGGACGAGGATCCCCGGATCGAAATCGTGACGGCGGAGTCGACCGGCGCCGCCGTGACCCCGGAACAGCGCACGCTGCGCACCGGCTGGCTCGCCTCGCGCCGGATGAAGTAGGGTGGAACCATGACCAAGACCCTTGCCCTCGCCGCGCTCGTGGCCGCACTGCTGACGGCGCCGGCTGTGCACGCGCAACCGGAAGACCTCACCAAGGTGCCGCGCATCACGATGGCGCAGTACAAGCCGCTGCAGGCCAAGAACGCCGTGCTGACCATCGACGTGCGCGACCCGCACGGCTTCGACGCCGGGCACATCCCCGGCGCGCTCAACGTGTCGGTGGTCGATGTCGAGATCATGGCCAACCGCGTCCTCAAGGAGACGCGGCCGGTGGTGGCCTACTGCGCCTGTCCCGACGAGCACACCAGCCTGTTCGTGGCCGCCAAGCTGATGCGTGTCGGCGTGAAGGACATCAAGGTGCTGGTCGGCGGCTGGGACGCGTGGAAG
>JBDTWC010000596.1:0-2842 GCA_040006875.1 Acidobacteriota bacterium
CTTGCGCGACGTGATCACGCAGCCGTCTTCGACGACCGGGCGATCGACGTAGCGCGCCCCGGCGTTCTTCACGTCGATGGCGATCGACGGCCAGCACGTGACCATGCGTCCGGACAGCGCCTTGGCGTTGATGAGCACCGATGCGGCGTGGTCCATGGCGGCCACCGGCTTGCCGGCTTCGACCGCGTCGCGGACCAGATCGACCATGGCGTGACGGAGGCGGATGCGATCGGCGGCATAGCCGCCCGGAATCACCACCGCGTCGACGTCAGCGACGCGCACCGTGCTGGCGGCGAACTCAGCCACGACCGAGGGGCCGTTGCGGCTGACGTAGGAGTGGCCCTGCACCGGGCCGACCACGTGCACGATGGCGCCAGCACCGCCGAGGGCGGCGCGCGTCGCTTCGAGATCGACGTGGTCGTAGTCGGTCTCCACCAGAATCACCACGCGTTGGCCCCGTAGCGGGGTGCTCTCAGTCACGCTGTCCATCGCCTCTGGCGAAGAGTGTATCGCAGCGGCTCGGAGGGCGGCATATGATCGATCGATGAATCGACTGGCGCGCGAAGCGAGTCCGTATCTGCGCCAACACGCCGCCAATCCCGTGGACTGGTATCCATGGGGCGACGAGGCGTTTGCCAAGGCCCGGGCCGAGCAGAAGCCGATCTTCCTGTCGGTCGGCTACGCCACCTGCCACTGGTGCCACGTGATGGCCCATGAGTCGTTCGAGTCCGACGCCGCGGCCGCGCAGTTGAACCGCGACTTCGTGGCCATCAAAGTCGATCGCGAAGAACGGCCCGACGTCGACCGCGTCTACATGGCGTTTGTGCAGGCTACCACCGGGAGCGGCGGCTGGCCGATGAGCGTGTGGCTCACGCCCGAGCTCGAGCCGATCTACGGTGGCACTTATTTCCCGCCGGTGGCGGCGTGGGGCCGGCCGTCGTTTGCCGAGGTGCTGAGCGAGATCGCCCGTGCCTGGCGCGACGACCGCAGCGAGGTTGTGGCCTCGGGAGGCCGAGTCATGGCCCGCTTGCGCGAGCGTGCGCCGGCGGCAGCCGCGGCCCGCCCCAACGACAGCGTGCTCGACGCCGGCATGGAGACGTGGGCGGCGGCGTTTGACGAGCGCCGGGGCGGCTTCGGCGACGCGCCCAAGTTCCCGCGGCCGAGCGAGCTGCTCTTCCTGCTCCGCGAGTACGCGCGCACCGGGCAGGCCAATCCGCGCGTGATGGTCCTCGGCACGCTGCGCGCCATGGCCCTCGGGGGCTTGCGCGATCACGTCGGCGGCGGCTTCCATCGCTACTCGGTGGATGGCGATTGGCGAGTACCGCACTTCGAGAAGATGCTCTACGACCAGGCACAGCTCGTGATCGCGTATCTCGAAGCGGGGCAGATGAGCGGCGACGCCTTCTTCGCGCAGGTGGCCGAGGACACGCTGCGCTATGTGCAGCGGGATCTCATGTCCGCCGACGGCGCGTTCTACTCGGCGGAGGACGCCGACTCGGTGCCACCCACGCCGGCAGGGGAGGTCGCGGCGCCCGCGACCGAGGGCGCGTTCTACATCTGGTCCCGCGACGAGATCGTCGAAGCGCTCGGCCCCGACAGCAAGGTGTGGGAGCGCCGCTTCGGGGTGCTGCCCGGTGGCAACGCGCCATCCGATCCGCAGGCCGAGTTCGGCAAGAACAATCTCTTCTACACGGCCAAGACGATTGCCGCCATCGCGCAGGAGACCGGACACACACCGGCTGACGTGGGCATGGCCCTGGCTCGTGGCCGCCAGCGCCTGTTCGCCGCGCGCGAGCGGCGGCCGCGTCCGCTGCTCGACGACAAGGTGCTGACGGCCTGGAACGGCTTGATGCTGGCGGCGTGCGCGCGGGCGGCGCGCGTGCTTGCGCCTGGAGACGCGCTCGGCGAAGGCGTGGGCGGCACCGGCGCGCACCATCTGAAGGTGGCGCAGCGCTGTGCGGCCTTCATCCGCGATCGACTGTGGGATGGGCTCACGGGGCGGCTGTCGCGCCGCTTCGCGGCCGGCGAGGCCGGCATCGATGCCTTCGCGGAAGACTACGCGTACCTCGCCTGGGGGCTGATCGAGCTCTTCCAGGCCGACGGCGACGCGCGATGGCTGGAGTGGGCGGTCGAGCTGCACGAGTCGCTCGATGCGCTGTTCGAGGCGCCGAACGATCAGGGCTGGCACGCCACAACAGGCTTGGATCCGACCGTGCTGCTGCGGCAGCTCGAAGAGTACGACGGCGCGGAGCCGGCCGCATCGTCGGTGGCGGTGATGAACCTTCTGGCGCTGGCTCGTCTCACCGGCCGGGCGGAGTTCCAGCAGAAGGCCGAGCGCGTACTCGCGTCCTGGGGCGAGCGGTTGACGGCGCATCCGCGCGTGGCTCCGTTCATGATGGCCGCGCTATCCACCTCGCGCCTTCCTCCGGTGGAAATCGCGTTGGTGGATGGCGCCGACATGGCGGCGTCGCTGCGTCTGCGCCATGCCGTGGCGTCGCGCTTCCTGCCCTCGGCGGTCGTGATTCCGGTGACCCCGCCGATGCACGAGGGCCTGAAGGACGCCGTGCCGTGGGCGGCGGCCATGACGGCGCTTGACGGCCAGCCCACCGCCTACGTGTGTCGCGACTTCGTATGCGACACGCCGATGACCGATCCCGTGGGCCTGGTGACGCGGCTCGACGAGGTGATGCAGCCCGCGCCGCCAGCAGATGCGGCCGAGGTGTGAGCCAGTCGAATCGGTTATCGTGACCTCTGCGCCGGGGTGGCGAAACTGGCAGACGCACGGGACTTAAAATCCCGGGTTCCGCAAGGAGCGTGTGGGTTCGATTCCCACCCCCGGCAC
>JBDTWC010000597.1:0-2836 GCA_040006875.1 Acidobacteriota bacterium
GCATGCGCTCCATCAGCCGGTCGGCCCAGGTGCTGATCGTGCCGGCGCTCACGCTCTGCAGGGTGTACTGGAAGCGCGCCTTGCTCTGCCGGCCGCCCAGGCGAAGGTTTTGCACGGGCTGCATGTAGACGGCGATACCCGGAATGGACCGGAAGCGCACGCGCAGCGATTCGAGCACTTGCGCCATGGCGGGGCGCGTGGCGCGAGGCTTGAGCACCGCGAACAGGCGCCCGGAATTCTGCGTGGCGGTCGGCCCGCCGACACCGATGAAGGAGTTGACGTAGTCCACGCTCGGATCGGCCTGCAGCGCGTCGGCGACACGGTCCTGCAGGGCCGCCATGGCGGGGAAGGAGATGTCCTCGGCGGCCTCTGTCGTGATCTGGATCTGGCCGATGTCCTCTTCGGGGAAAAAACCCTTCGGGATGGTGATGAACAACCAGGCCATGATCGCGAAGGTCGATGCCGCGACGACGAGCATCACGTTGCGGTGATGCAGCGTCCAGTCGAGCGATCGCAAGTAGTTGGAGTGCACCCAGCGGTAGCCGCTCTCGAAAGCGCGCCCGATGGCCGTGCCGGGTTCGGGGTGCTGCTCCTCATGGTCTTGCGCGATCCCGCCCTCGCGCGGCGTGTGCCTGAGCAGGCGGCTCGCAAGCATTGGGACGAGCGTGAGCGAGACGACGGCAGAGACCATCACCGCCAGCCCAACCACCACGGCAAACTCGTGGAACAACAGGCCGATCACGCCGGGCATGAAGAACACCGGAATGAACACCGCCACCAGCGATATCGAGATGGAAATGATCGTGAAGCCCACTTCACGCGCGCCGCGCAGCGCGGCGGCCATCGGCTCCATGCCCTTCTCGACGTAGCGCATGATGTTTTCGAGCACGACGATTGCATCGTCGACCACCAGGCCCACCGCCAGCGTGATGCCGAGCAGGGACACGTTGTCCAGGCTGTATCCGAATGCATAGAGCAGGGCCACGGCGCCGATCAGCGAAATCGGGATCGTCGCCGCCGGAATGAGCGTGGCGACGATGCGGTGGAGAAACAGGAAGATCACCAGCACCACCAGCAGGATGGTGCCCAGCAGCGTAAGCTGGACGTCGTGCACCGCCGCCCGGATCGAGAGCGACCGGTCGTTGACGAGGTTGATCTCCACCGACTGCGGCAGCTCATCGCGAAAGCGCGGCATCAGCGCCCGCACCGCATCGACCACCTGCACGGTGTTGGCATTCGGTTGGCGAAGAACGGCGAGCGAGATGGAGTCCTGGCCGTTGAACCTGCTCGCTGTCTTGACCGACTCGAAGCTGTCCTCGATCGAGGCCACCTCGTCGAGCCGCACCGGCGCACCGTTGCGCTGACCCACGATCACCTTGGCGAAATCGGCCGCCTTGAGCATCTGCTCGTTGGCCTGGATGGTGAGTGTCTGGCGCGGGCCGTCCAGCACGCCCACGGGCGTGTTGGCGTTGGCCAGGCGCACCGCATTGGCCAGTTCGTCGAGCGTGATGTTGCGCGCGTTGAGCCGGTCGGCATCGGCCTTGATGCGTACGGCGAAGGCCTTGCGTCCATAAACCGCCACCTGCGCCACGCCGTCGATGGTCGAGAGCGTGGGCGAAATCAGGTTCTCCGCGTAATCGTTGAGTTCCGACGGATTCATCGACGCCGACACCATCGCGATGAAGAGCACCGGCGCGTCCGCCGGATTGACCTTGCGGTAGGACGGCAATTGCGTCAGTTCGACCGGGAGCTGGCGCTGCGCGCGAAGCAGGGCCGCCTGGACGTCGACTGCCGCGGCGTCGATGTCGCGGCTGCTCACGAACTCCAGCGTGAGCGAGGTCACGCCCTGCGTGCTGACCGAGCTGATGGTCTGCAGCCCCGGAATGGTCGAAAACTGCTTCTCAAGCGGCAGCGCCACGGACGACGCCATGGTGTCGGGGCTGGCGCCAGGCAGCTGCGCATTGACGTTGATGACAGGCGTGTTGTAGCTGGGCAGCGCCGCCACGGGAATCTGGAAGTAGGCAAAGATGCCGGCGACGACGACGGCGGCCGAGAGCAGCACCGTCATCGCGGGACGACGAATGCAGAGCTCGGAGATGTTCACAGCCGCTCCCGTTCCGCCGCAAGGCGCGGGTTGGTGGGCGAGGTCGACGCGGCATTGCCGGGCGCAAGCTCCGGCGCGGCGCCTCCCGGCGGCGCCTGCTGCGGTGTTGTCGTCGATGGCGGCGCCTCGACGCGGACCTTTCCGCCCGGACGCACGTTTTGCTTGCCCTCTACAACCACGCGTTCGCCCGGCTCCACGCCGCGCACGGCTACCCGCGTCCCGAAGTGATGGAGCGCCTCGACCTTGCGGCGCACCACCGCCTGGTTCGCGTCGACCACGTACACCGACGAGCCGTCTCCCAGCATCATCAAGGCGGCCGCCGGCACCACGGTGGCGCCCCCGATGGTGCGAACGATGACGCGCGTCTCGACGAACTGGCCCGGCCAGAGGCTCTGGTCGGCGTTGTCGAACACGGCCTTGGCCCGGACGGTCCCGATCAGTGGATCGACCGTGTTGTCGACGAAGCTCAGGGCCCCTTGCAGCCGCTCTTTTCGCCCCGCCACCAGCGCCTCCACCGGCGCATGGACCCGCGCCGCCGCCAGCAGGTCCTGCAACTTGTCCTCCGGAACCGGAAAGCTCACCGCGATCGGATCGAGCTGCGTGATCGTGACCAGCGACAGGTTCGGCTGCACGAGGGTGCCTGGATAGATGTTGACCCCGCCGATACGCCCGGCGATCGGTGCGCGCAGCGTGGCATAGCCGAGCGCCACCTGCGCGGATTGAACCGCGGCA
>JBDTWC010000598.1:0-2835 GCA_040006875.1 Acidobacteriota bacterium
GCTCGGCTTCGAGAAGGTGCGCAACTACGACGGCAGCTGGACCGAGTGGGGCAACCTGGTCGGCGTGCCGATCGAGAAGTGATGCCCGAGTATCCCGAGCGCCTGCAGACCCTGCTCGACGTGTTTGCGGGCGTCACCGACGTGCACGAACGCACGCAGCTGCTGATCGACTTCGCGCGCAAGTTCAAGGAAGTGCCACCCGAAGTGGCGACGCGGCCGTTCGCGCCGGACCATCTCGTCAAGCACTGCGAGTCGGAGGCCTACGCGTGGGCCGTGCCCAACGCCGACGGCACGCTCAAACTGCACTTCGCGGTGGAGAACCCCTCGGGCGTGTCGGCCAAGGCGCTGGGCGCAATTCTCGACAAGGCGTTGTCGGGACTGCCGGCGACCGAGATAGCAAAGGTCGATCCGGAGATCGTCGAGAGGCTGTTCCGCCAGAACATCTCGATGGGCAAGGGCATGGGCCTGATGTCGATGGTGCAGATGGTGGCCGCACTCGCCCGCCGCCGAACGAGCAGCTAGCGGCGCGCGGCGTGACGGCCCTCCGCACGCTGCCGCTTCTCGCGCTCGCCGTGCCGCCGGCCGCGGTCAGCCCGCGGCGTCCTCCCGCAGCCCCTCGGCCACCTCGTCGGCGCCGATCGCGTCGAGCCGCAGCACTCCCGATTCCGGCAGCATGCCGTCGCGCCACAGATGGTTGGCCAGCGCGCGGCGCGCGATCAGACCGGCCAGCCGTCCGCCCACCGGCAGATTGGGCCGGCCGGAGTTCCGGAAGGCCGTGGGCGCCACGTGGACGTCGATCGACTTGCTCCAGCCGCCGACCACCTGCGACACGGTGAAGGTGTGCACGGCTGACCCGTCGCGCTCCACACGAGTTCGCAACCCCGCGTCCACGGCGAAGCCGTTGAGGGTGATGGCGTGACCTGAATGGCCAGGGCCGCCGGTCTGTGGCGCATGCGGCCGGGCCGCCTGCACCGCCGCGCGAAGCAGGGCCGGCGTCATCGGCTTCGAGAGGAAGTGGCTGGCGCCCTTGGCGAGGGCCTCGGTCGCGAGGTCGAGCGACGCGTGCGCGGTCAGCATCACGACTCGTGTGTCGGGCGCGCGCTGGCGGATCTGGACCAGCACGTCGACGCCGCTCATGTCCGGCATCTTCTGATCGAGCAGCACGACATCGAAAGGCCCGTGTTGGTCGAGCGCCGCCAGGGCCGCGGCGCCGTCGGCCGCCTCAACCACGTCGTGCGCGCCTTCGAGCGTAAGGCTGACCATGCGGCGCAGCACCGGTTCGTCGTCAACGATCAGTATCTTCATGTCCGGTCTCCTGAGGCACGCGCGCCGCGCGCGGCAGCGTGAAGGTGAACGTGGAGCCGACGCCCGGCGTCGACTGCACGGCCAGTTGCCCACCATGCGCCTCGACGATGCGCCGGCTGATTGACAGGCCCAGACCCGCGCCGCCTGAGGTGCCGCCCGGCACCTGCGCGAACGGCTCGAAGATGCGGTCCAGGTGCTCCGCGGGAATGCCGATGCCGGTGTCGACGACGGCGACGACGACTTCGCCGGCTGTGGCCGACGCCGTTACGGTCACGCGCCCACCCGGGCGGGTCGCGCGCGCGCCGTTGGTGACGAGGTTCGAGACGACGCGCTCGATCTGCGCGCGATCGACGTCCACCGGCGGCAGGTCGGCGGCGGCCTCGACGGCCAGCGCCACGCCGCGAGCGGCGACGGCGCGCGTCAAGGGCGTCACGGCCTCGCGCACCAGGAGTCCGGCCGGGCAGCGCTCGAGCCGAGGCGCGCGCGCGCCGGCTTCGAGGCGCGAGAGGTCGAGCAGCTCGCGCGCGAGACGGGCCAGGCGCTCGGCTTGGTCGCGGCACTGGGCCAGAATGCCGGCTTCGCGGGCCGGCAGGACGTCGGGCCGCTCGAGCGCCAGGTTGAGCCCGAGCTGGAGGCTGGCAATCGGCGTGCGCAGCTCGTGCGACGCCTCGGCCACGAATTCCGACTTCAGCCGGCTCACTTCGGTGAGGTGGCGAACGTCTTCGCGCAGCATCACCCGCTCGGCGACCTGCCGCGCCTGGGCGATGGCGTCGAGGTCGCTGGCCTTGCCCTGACGCAGGCGCGCGGCCATGTCGTTGAAGGCGCTGGCCATCTGGCCCACTTCGTCGTCGCGCGCGATCGCCACCGCCACGTCGAGGTCACCGGCGGCGATGCGGGCCGTGGCGCGGGTCAGCGTCTCGAGGGGACCGATCACGCTCGTGACCACCGCCCGCGTCAGCCACACGCCGCCGAGACTGAGAACGAAGGCGAGCGAGATTCCCCAGATCATGTCCCGGCGCGCCATGACGCCGGCGTCATCGCTCTTGCGCTGCATCGCCTCGCGGTTCATGGCCAGCAAGCCCGCCGTCTCCGCGCGCAGGAGCTCCAGCTCGCGCCCCGCAGGATCGCCGGCGAGATATGCGGCAAATCCGTTGCGAATCCGCTCGACCACGGCGCCTTCGCCTGGTTCGGTCAGGTTCCCCGCCGCCGCGCGCAGCGCCTGCTCGAAGTCGCCGCGGCGATCGGACGCGTCGGGTGTCAGGCCGGCCGGCGCGGCCGCACCGGCCACGCGACGGTCGGCGTCGAGGCGCTCCAGGCTCTCGCGCATCTGCTGCGCGGCATCGACCGACAGGTAGTTGTCGGCCAGGATGCGTTCGGCCACCTTCCCCATCTGCCGCAGGTGCCAGGCGCTCCAGGCGCCCAGGCCCGCGAGGGCCACTACGAGCGCCAGCAGCACCGCCACCATGCGCACACGAAGCGAGGTGTGACGGCGGCTCGTAGACTCGTTGGTCATCGGGTGGCCATCAACCA
>JBDTWC010000599.1:0-2834 GCA_040006875.1 Acidobacteriota bacterium
TCTCGGCGGTGATCTGGACCGACGTGGTGCAGATGTTCGTCTACATCGCCGGCGCCGGCACCGTGGCCTACGCGCTACTGGGCCAGATTCCTGGCGGCTGGGCTGAAGTGGTGCGCGCGGGATCTGCGGCCGGCAAGTTCACGGTCCTCGACTTCAGCACCAACCCGTCGACGGTCTACACCATCTGGACCGGACTGTTCGGCGGCGTCGCCCTGACCCTGGCCACGCACGGCACCGACCAGTTCCTGGTGCAGCGCCTGCTCGCCGCCACCAGCGCGCGCGCGGCCGCGACCGGACTGGTGCTGAGCGGCGCGGTGGTGTTCGCGCAGTTCATCCTGTTCCTGCTCATCGGCATCATGCTCTACACGTTCCACCTGCACGTGCCACTGGCCGAGCCACTGGCGCGCACCGATCAGGTGCTGCCGCATTTCGTGGTCAACTACCTGCCGAGCGGCGTGGCCGGCTTCATCGTCGCGGCGATCGTGGCCGCCGCGCTGTCGCCGTCGCTCAACGCAATGGCGGCCACGACGATCAACGACTTCTACAAGCCACGCGCGCGTGGGCCCGTAGACGAAGCGTCGCTCCTGACGCTCTCGCGGCGGATTACGATTGGATGGGGTGTGGTGCAAATCGCGGTGGCGCTCGGCGCCGAATTCATGGCCCGCTCGGTCCTCGACGCGGGGCTGTCGGTGCTGTCGCTGGCCTCGGGCGCGGTACTCGGCGCCTTCATCATGGCGACGAGCATGCCGAGCGTGGGCGAACGCGAAGCCTGGGCCGGCATGATCGTGGGCCTGGCGGCGATGCTCGCGGTGTGGGGACTTACGACCGTGGCGTTCACGTGGTACGTGTTCATCGGCGCGGCGACGACCATCGCGACCGCGTGGACGCTGTCACGCGTGCGGACGGTGAGCGCATGAACGCTCCCGGGCTCGAGGCCGTCGCCGACATCCTGTCTGACGCAGTGACTGGCCGCGTCACGCCCGGCGCGGTCGTGCAGACCGGCACGTCGTCCGCGCCACTGTGGACGATGGCCGCCGGCCACCAGACCTACGCGGCCGACGCCGCCCTGGTCACCCCGGCCACCGTCTACGACCTGGCCTCGCTGACCAAGGTATTGGCCACCGGCGCGCTCGCGATGCGGCACGCCGCCGCCGGAACGCTGCCGCTCGACGCCGTGGTCGCCGATCGCCTGCCGCAATTCGCCACGCAGCCGCGCATCACCGTGACCGATCTGCTCGAGCATGCCGCGGGGTTGTCCGCCCACCGTCAGCTCTACCTCGAGGTGGCCGGACGGGCCGGCTACCTCGCTCGCATCGCGGCCCAACCCTTCGCCTACGAGCCGCGCGCGCACCACGAGTACAGCGACTTGGGCTTCATCCTGCTCGGCTTGTTGCTCGAGGACGCGGGCGGCGCAGGGCTGGCCACACAGTTCGATCAGTTCGTAGGCGAGGCCGTCGGCGAGGTCGAGATCGGCTACGGCACGAGCGCCGCGTGGCGCACGCGAGTCGCGCCCACGGCCGTGTCGCCGTGGCGCGAGCGGATGCTGGCCGGCGCGGTGCACGACGACAACGCCGCCGCGCTCGGCGGCATCGCCGGACACGCGGGGCTCTTCGGCACGGCCGGTGCGGCGGGTGCACTGGCGCGCTGGTACCTGTCGCTGTGGCTCGGCCGCACCGCAGCGTCGGCGGGGGTGCCGTCGGCGATGGCGGTGCGCTTCGCGCGCCGGCGCGACGTGCCCGGCAGTTCGCGCGCGCTGGGCTGGGACACGATGCTGCCGACGTCGTCGTGCGGGTCGAAGCTGTCGCCGCGCGCGATCGGCCACACCGGCTTCACCGGCGCGTCGCTGTGGCTCGATCCCGACCGCGACCTCTATGTGGTCTGTCTCACCAATCGCGTGCATCCCGCAAACGGCGGTGACGGCATCAAGGCCGTGCGCGTCGCGGTGCACGACGCCATCTTCGGCGACCGTTAGGGCTGCTTCCGCGGGACCGCGCCGAAGAGCCCGCCGCCACCAGCGGGCGGCGGATACGAGGGCGTGACCGTGCCGTTGCCGCCGGCCGGCGGCGGGCCGAAGGGCGAGGGGCCGGGCGCCTGACCACCGAATGGCGATGTGCCAGGCTGCGTGCCGAAGGGCGGCGGCTGCGCACCGCCAAAGGGATTGGTGCCGGGCTGTCCTGGCCTGGGGGTGCCGCCTTGCCCGAACGGATTGGCGCCGCCCTGCCCGAAGGGATTCGCGCCACCCTGACCACCGCCAGAGGCGCCGGTGCCGCCGGCCGCTCCGGCGCGAGTGGCGTTGAGCGCCTGCAGCAGATCGGGCGGCAGTCCTCTCCCGGCCGGCTTCACGTCCTGCACCGTGACCGCCCACTGGTCGTAGCTGGTCCGGCCGTTGTAGATCTTGATGCTCTTCGCCTTGCTCTTCGACGTGACGCCGATCACACCGGCGCCGGGTGTGGGCGCGCCCTGACCTGACGTGGGTGTGCCACCGGTTTGCGCCGTCCGCGTCGATTGCGTGAACGGGTTGGACTGTGCCGCCTGGCCGGAGCCGACCAAGCCACCTGGAGTGGCGTTGCCGCGGGTCGCTCCAAACTGCCCGGGAGCCGCCACCGTCTGAAAGACGGGTTGGAAATCGCCGCCCGTGAACGGATCTTTGTACTTGCGGCGCAGGAAGCGTCCCTCGACCAGCACGTCGAAATTCGGCGGCAACGTACCCGGGCCGGCGCGCTTCTGGAACTTCTGGATGGCGCGGGCGTATTCCGAGGCGCGGAACAAATACTCTTCTTCGCGCTCGCGCTGGGCCTGCTTGTTCCAAACGGGCAGCGCGGCGCCCATCAGCA
>JBDTWC010000600.1:0-2830 GCA_040006875.1 Acidobacteriota bacterium
CGGCGTCGCGCACCAGGCCCAGCGCCACACGACCGGCCGGCACGCCGCGCGCCGCGTTCATTTCGGGTACCGTGGCCACCCCGTGATCGGCTGAGAGCACGAGCGCGTAGTGATGGCGCCCGACCTTGGCGTCGAGCGCCGCCAGCAGCGCGCCGAGCGTGCCGTCGAGGCGAGCCAGTGTGTCCTGCACCTCGTGGCTGTCTGGGCCGAAGTCGTGGCCCACCAGATCGGTGGACGAGTAGCTGACGCCCAGGAAGTCGGCGACGCCACGTTGGCCGAGCTTGAAGTCGTCGATCGCCGCCACCGCCATCGCTCCCAGCGCGGCATCGCCGTAGGGACTCGATTCCCAATTCTCGAGCAAGCCCGCCGCCGTGCCCGACGCGTTGAGCGGATGCGGGAACGTGCGTGTCCAGCCGAATTGCGGGCGCTCCCCCGGGGCGTCGTCGACGCCCTGGTACGACGCCGGGTCGCGCAGCCGTTGCCACACGGCGTCGCGATCGAGATCGAGGGCGTGCAGAGCCGCCGCGCGAGCCACGCTCGGCAATGGCGTCGGCGTGAACGCGGTCGACGACTGCCAGCCGCCCGCGCCAATCCAGGTGACCGCGGTGGCGCCCTTGCCGGCCATCATGATCGCCGAGCGCGGCTTGAGCGACACCGTGACAGCGCGCGATTCGGGCCAGCGGGCCCGGAGCCGCTCGGCCAGCGTCGGGACCCGCAGTTGCCCGGCGCTATGCCCTTCGGCTTCGGCCCGGCCGCCGTAGACGATGGTGCGCGCCGCCGGATCCCAGGTGCACGACCGGACGGCGTTCAGGTCGCGCCGGAACCACTGATTCAGGATGATGCCGTGCGTCTTGGGCCAGGCGCCGGTGCCGAGCGTGGCATGGCCGACGCAGGTCACGGTGTTCAGATAGGGATAGGCGGCATTCTCGTAGTGCGCGCCCTCGTCGATGAGTCGCCGCAGGCCGCCGGTCCAGGTGGCGCTGTAGCGCGTGAGGTATTCGGCGCGCATCTGATCGACCACGACCAGCACGAGCAAGGTTGGCCGATCCGGAGCGGCGGGTGGTCGCGCGCCGAGGGGACGCCACGAGGTGAACAGCACGGCCAGCGCGGCGCCGACGACGAGGCGGGCCAGCAGGCGAGGACGGGTGGTCATGGTCGCGCCGTTCAGAGAAAGGTGAGCGGGTCGATGCCGAAGTCCTTCGGATCGACAGGGGCGGCGATGGTCTTCGGGCCGATCGACTCGGCGTCGACGTCCCAGAGGTTGACGTCGAACGGCCGGGGCAGGCGATTACCGGCGGCATCAATCACGACGCGCACGCGCGGGCGGCGCGGATCGGGTGCGAAGGTGCGGATGACGACGCCGATCTGGCCGGTGTCCAGACGCACCATGTTGCCTGGTGGATAGAGGCCCATGAGCTGCGAGAAGCGGCGCACCAGATGCTGGTCGAAGTGGAGGCCGTCGCTCTTCTGCAGCACGGCCAGGATGCGGTCGGTCGGGTAGGCACCCTGATAGGCGCGCTGTGAGCGCATCGCGTCATAGACGTCGGAGATGCTGCACAGCATCGTGCCCAGGTTGAGCGACGCGCGCTTCACCCCCATCGGATAGCCGGTGCCGTCGAGGCGCAGGTGGTGCTCGAAGGCCACGACCGGCGCGAGCGCCGGAATCTCGGGCGTGCGACGCAGGATCTCGGCGCCGTCGACGACGTGCATGCGCATGATCGCGAACTCGGCGTCGCTCAGCTTGTCGGGCTTGTTCAGCACCTCGAGCGGCGTGCGCACTTTGCCGATGTCGTGCATCAGCGCGGCCAGCCCGAACTCGCGCAGCAGCGCGCCGTCGATGCCGAGGCTGCGCGCCTGCGCCATGACCAGGATCGACACGTTCACCATGTGCGTGAAGGTGTAGTTGTCGTAGTCCTTGAGCGCGGTCAGCGCCATGAGCGCCGTGCGATTCTGCGCCACGGCCTGGGCCAGCGAGTCGACCAGCGCCTTGGCCTGATGCGGATCCGGCATGCCCTCCTGCTGCGTCATCTCCCACAAGGCGCCGGCAATCGACACGCCGTCGGTGTAGAGCCGGCGGATGGTGGCGACGTCGGCGGCCGAGGCCTCGACCCGTTCGTCGAGGCCGAGACGGCCGACCCGCACGCGGGTCAGCGCGCCGAGCACGGCCAGCGGGTCGGAGACCTGCCCGGGTTGCGAGACGCCGGCCCGCTCCGGGTGGGCGAGCGTCTCGATCAGCACGGCGAGTTCCTCCGGCGTGACGCCGCGGTCGAACGTGATGCGCTCCACGCCGATCTGGCGCACCCGGCGCAGCAACTCGCCGAACGCGTCGCCAACCTGCACGAGCGGAATCTCGCCGACGACGATCTCGTTCTCGATGAAGCCGACCGCCAGGCTGGTGTCTTCCGCCAGCATCTGCGCCGCCGACTCGGCCAGCGCCTTGAGCGCGCGGCCCGCCAGCGGATGGCTCGGTGCATAGAGCTGATTGGCCCGGACCGCGGCCGTCAGTCGGCGCACGAACTCATCGGCCTGCCTCAGTTGGCGGGCGGCATCGCTCACGAATCGCTCCTCTCGGGGGTGGTTTCTGCGATCGCCGGCGGCGCGGCGTCGGCGTCGTCCGCGCGGCCCTCGGCGCGCAGCGGCGTGGCGGGCGGCGCGGCGCCCGACAGCGCCGCGAGCGCGGCCGCCTGCGTGCCGCGTGGACCCGACGCCGCCAGGCCGCGCAAGACGTCGAGGGCCTCGGGCGAGCCGATGACGCGCAGGGCCCGCGTGGCCGCCGCGCGCAGGCGGCGGGTGCGGAACGGCGCCCACCACTCACCGCGGCTGGCCGCCT
>JBDTWC010000601.1:0-2827 GCA_040006875.1 Acidobacteriota bacterium
TTTCCCTCGGCGTCGTATGCGAGCCGCTACGACATGGTCTTCCAGGGCGGCGCGTTCTATCTGGGCGACGGCCTGAGCTGGAATGCCGGCCAGGCCAAGGACGTGCGTCGCCGCATCTTGGAGCCGGCCGCCAATCGCGACGGCGAACTGGGCCTGACGCCCGACGAACGCACGCAGCTCAACGACGACTGGTACCTGCGGCTACCGCTCAACGGCATCGAGGCGCTTCAGTTACGACGCTATGCGCCCGGCTACTTCGATCTGCTCGCGCATCCGTCGTATGACAGTTTCTGGACCACATTCGACGTCGCGGCGAAGCACCAACAGTTCGAGGTGCCGGCCTATCACCTCACCGGCTGGTACGACAGCCTCTTGAACGGCACACTCGCCAATTTCGCTGGCCTGCGCGCGCACGCCGGCACCGACCGGGCGCGCCGCAATCAGCACCTGATCGTCGGCCCGTGGACGCACGCACGACCAACGTCCGCCACGACCGGCATCGGCGACGTGGACTTCGGCGCCGCCGCCGGCTTCGATAGCGAGAGCCTCATCGTGCGCTGGTTCCAGCACTGGATGCCGATGGCGGCGTCCCCGGGCGTACCCGCCGGAGTGGGTGGCGAGAACACGTCGGACATCCCGGTGCCGCCTCCCGACGGACCCGCGACCCGCAACCCGGCGCCCGATTGGCCTGGCGCGCCGGTGCGCCTCTTCGTGATGGGCGCCAATACCTGGCGCGACGAGCAGGAGTGGCCGCTGGCGCGCGCGCAGGCGACGCCGTTCTATCTGACGAGCGCTGGCCAGGCGAACGGCCTGGCCGGTGACGGTCGCCTCGTGTCAACGCGGTGGGCTCTCACCGATTCGGCCCGCGCTGCATCTGGCGCCACCGGGGCAGCCGACACGTTCACTTACCATCCCGCCAAGCCCGTAGCTACTGGGACGGTCGTTGCCTACTCACGCACGCCCGCCGATCGGCGCGAGCGGCAGCAACGCCAGGACGTGCTCGTCTACACCTCGGCGCCACTTACCGCGCCACTCGAAGCGACCGGTCCGATTCAGCTCGTGCTGTGGATCGCGTCGTCGGCCAAAGATACCGATTTCACGGCGGCGCTGAGCGACGTGCGGCCCGACGGCACCAGTCGGGCCCTGACCGACGGCATCCTGCGCGCACGCTACCGGAGCAGCCGCACCGCCCCGTCGCTACTGACGCCGGGGCGGCCCTACGAGCTGACCATCGAGGTCGGCGCCACCAGCAACACCTTCCTGCCCGGCCACCGCATCCGTCTCGAGGTGTCGAGCAGCAACTTCCCGCGCTTCGACCGCAATCCCAACACCGGCGCGCCGTTTGGTACCGACGCCACAATCATCACGGCCCGACAGACCGTGTTCCACGATGCGACGAAGCCGTCGCGTCTCATCCTGCCGGTGATTCCGTGATCAGCCAGGACGCGTCGATTCGATCGCGGCGTTCCCTGGCCGTTGTGCACCTGAGCCTGGGTCTGGTCATGACCATTGCGGTCGGCGCTTGCGTGCGGTCCGACGCACCGACCGGGTCGTCGTTCGGCGCGCGCGTGAAGCTCGGCTACACGCCGGCATCCTCGGCGGCGCAGCAGGAACTGGAGGCGCGCCTCCGCGGGCTTATCTCCGCCGCCTCGATGTCGGCGCTGCACAAGCCGCTCACGCAGCGGCCGCATCCGGCGGGCTCCGAAGGCACGCGCGAGGTGGTCAAGTACCTGCAGCAGACATTGGCCGGCTTCGGTCTCGACGTGCGGACGCACGAATACCAGGTTCTGCTCGCCCAGCCGCGCCGCGTCGAGATCGCGATGACGGCACCCTCGCGTCGCTCGCTCCGCGTCTCGGAGCCGGCGATTCCCGACGACCCGACCTCCGCGCACCCCGAGTTGCACGGCGGCTACGTCGCCTACTCCGCGTCGGGTCAGGCCAGCGGTCAGATCGTCTACGTGAACTACGGCCTGCCGGCCGACTACGCGGCGCTGCAGGCGCTCGGCGTGTCACTGAAGGACAAGATCGCACTGGCGCGCTACGGGCGCAGTCATCGCGCGGTGAAGACCTTCACGGCCGAGCAGGCCGGGGCGCGCGCCCTCATCCTCTACAGCGACCCGGGCGACGACGGCGAAGCGAAGGGGGCGGCGTGGCCCGACGGCTACTGGCGCGGCGAGCAGATGGTGCAGCGCGGCAACGCCAAATACAGCTGGTTCTGGCACGGCGACCCGCTCACGCCCGGTGTCGGCGCCACCAAAGACGCACCGCGCATCGACCAGCGCACCGCGCCCACGCTGCCGAAGATCCCGGTGGTCGTGCTCGCGTGGGGTGAAGCGCAGCATCTGCTCGCGGCACTCGGCGGTCCCGACGCGCCGGCCGCGTTCCAGGGCGGACTCACCAGCCCGCGTCTCGGTGATCGTGCGCGCAAGGTGCCTTACAAGGTCGGCCCTGGTCCAGCCGCGGTCGCGCTCGCCGTGGACATGGACCAGAAGCTCGCGCCGATCTACGACGTCGTGGCGAGCCTCAAGGGCACGGCCACGCCCGAACGCACCGTGCTCTTCGGCGGCCACCACGACGCGTGGACCTTCGGCGGCGTGGACCCCGGCACCGGCACGACGGCGCTACTCGAAGTCGCGAAGGGCCTGGGGCAGATGGCGAAAGCCGGCTGGAAGCCGGCGCGCACCATCTCGTTCGCGCTCTGGGACGCCGAGGAGTTCGGGCTGGTCGGCTCCACGGAGTACGCCGAGGACCAGCGCGCGAGGCTGCAGGAGCAGCTCATCATGTACGTCAACATCGACATGTACATGAAGGGCCGCTTCGATCCGGG
>JBDTWC010000602.1:0-2825 GCA_040006875.1 Acidobacteriota bacterium
AGCCCGCCCCACACCACCTGGTCGGTCGTGATCTGGATGAAGAAGTCGTTGCCGCCCTTGGGAATGCCGTAGACCTCCCACAGCGTCGGCTGGCCCTGCAGGTAGAAGTTCTTGGGCGAGCCGCCGCCGAGAATCACGGCGCCGTTCTTCTCGCCGGCCAGGATGATGGCGCAGATCTCGTTCACGTCCTTGTTGGGATCGATCATGAGATGGCCGTCGTTCATCAGCTCGTGGAACGCGATGTTCATGCCGATCGAGCTGTCGCCCGGCGACGACGTGTAGATGGGCACGCCGGCCTTGGCGGCCGCGGCCAGCACCGAGTACTCCTCGCACCCGGGGTAGAACTTCATCAGGTCGTGGCCGAGCGCCACGTGCAGGTCGGCGGTCGAGACCGGGCCGTCGAGGCCCGAGCGCACCAGGAACTCGCGCACGTAGCGGTCGGTGTCGAGCAGCACCTGCGCTGGGAACAGCACGTCGTAGATGCGGATGACGCCGTCTTTGAAGAGCTCACGGTCGTCGACGAAGGGCGAGCCGCGGTGCAAGGTGAAGTTCAGGGCGTAGTGCAGGTCGTGATAGAGGTTGGCGCCGGTGCTGATCAGGAAGTCGATGAGCCCGCGCTCCATCAGCTCGATGATCGCCCCGCCAAGGCCGGCAGGGGTGAGCGCGCCAGCCACGGTGAGCGCGATGGTCGTGTCGTGATCCGGCGACAGCATCTTGTCGGAGTAGATGCGGCACGACTCGCCCAGCCGGGCGGCGTTGAAGGCCTGAAAGCCTTCGTCGATGAGGGTGCGGATCTCGGCGCTGCCGCGCGGCCGGTAGTACTTGATGGGACGGCCGCCCAGATGCGACTTCTTCTTACCGGTGGAACCAGGGGCGCGATGGGGCACGTCGGTCGTCCTCCAGAAAATTCAGCGAATCGTCGTCAGAGTATCACCGCGGGATTACACTTCTGCGCATCGTGGCATTGAACCCCAACCGATGGGCTGCCGCTGTGGCAGAAAAGGACACCACCTCTAAGATCTACGGCCGAGTGTCCGATAGAAGGACAGTAGGAAGGTAGGGCCGTGGACGACATCACTTTCGCCGCGCGACGCGCCAGCAGTTCGACGCCCCGGCACGAGCAGGACGCCGAAGCGCGCTTCCGCATCCTGGTGCAGTCGCCGCTGCGGGCGGGCATCCTCCGTTTCCTGAGCGCGCGCCCCACCGAGCAGTTCGACGCCGAAGCGATCATGCAGGCGTTCGGGCGCATGCGTCTCGACGTGGAGAACTGCATCAAGGAGCTGGTCGAGTCGGGGGTCGTGCGCCGCATCTCGGGCGACCCGATCACCTATACGGCGGCCCGCATCGACCCGACCTCCGCCCAGGGCCAGCTGCTCGACAACTTCCTCGAGCGGCGGGCCACCGTCGGCATCGAGGACACCTCGCCCTCGGTGCAGCGCTTCCGCGAGATGATCGGCCGCGACGAGAAGATGCTGGCCATCTTCGAGTGGATCCGCACCGCCGCCAAGTCGGACATCTCGGTGCTCATCCTCGGCCCGACCGGCTCCGGCAAGGAAGTCGTGGCCCGCATGATCCACGAGCTGTCGCGCCGCTCGCAAGAGAAGTTCCAGGCCGTCAACTGCGCCGCCCTGCCCGACACGCTCTTCGAGTCTGAGATCTTCGGCTACGAAAAGGGCGCCTTCACCGGCGCCCACGAGCGCAAGCCGGGCCGGCTGGAACTGGCCAACGGCGGCACGTTCTTCCTCGACGAAGTGGGCGATTTGTCGCTGGTCGCGCAGGCCAAGATCCTGCGCGTGCTCGAGGAGCGGCGCTTCGAACGACTCGGCGGCAGCAAGTCGATCCACGTCGACTTCCGCTTGATCTCGGCCACCAATCGCCCGCTCGACCTGTTCGTGCGCGAGAGCCGCTTTCGCGAAGACCTCTTCTACCGCGTCAACGCGTTCTCGATCCGCTTGCCCTCGCTTAAAGAACGCGTCGTCGACATTCCGGTGCTCGCGGCCCGCTTCCTGGGCCGCTACTGCGCCTCGAACGGCCTGCCGCTCGATGCCAAGCGCCTGTCGCAGGAGGCCACCGATCGCCTGCTCGCCTATCACTGGCCCGGCAACATCCGCGAGCTCGAGAGCACGATGTCGCGCGCCGCCCTGTCGGCGCCAGGCCACACCATCCGCGGCGAGGACATCGAGTTCCTGCATGCGCCGCTCGCACCGGGCACGACCGCCGCCTCGGGCAAGCTGCCGTCCCTGCGCGATGCGGAGCGCACCCACGTTGCGCTCGTGCTCGAAGCGGTGGGCTGGAACAAACTGGAGGCCGCGCGCGTACTCGACATCAGCCGCGGCACGCTCTACCGGAAGATCGACGAGTACGGACTCGAGCCGTCCGCCACGCGCCGACGCCGCGAGCCGGTCGACGCGTGACCTGCGCCGCGCGGGCGCCGGGCCGAGCCCTGGCGCACCCTTGCGACCCCCTGCGACAGGAGTGCCGATAGGCATGCGCGCGCTCCCCATCGCCGCTCAGGTCTTCATCGTCACCGTGATCGCCCTCGGCGCGGTCGTGTTCGCGTGGACGCCGCTCCAGGTGCATCTCGACACGCCCTACCTGTTCCTGGCGCTGCTGCTCCTGTCGAACGTGTCGTCGGCCTTCAAGGTCGCCTTGCTGTCGGCGAGCGGCTCGACGCTGTCGGTCAGTTACGCGGTCGACTTCGCCGCCCTGCTGCTACTCGGCCCCAATGCTACGACGGTCATCGCCGTCTCGAGCGCGTTGAGTCAGTGCACGTTCCGGATGAAGCAGCCGACGCCGCTCTACCGAACCCTGTTCAGCATGGCGTC
>JBDTWC010000603.1:0-2822 GCA_040006875.1 Acidobacteriota bacterium
ACGTCTACAGCAATCCCGCCACCTCGCGCGGCGGCTTCGAAGTGCTGATGGGCGCCAACCTCATCGCGGGCGTGGACCTCAAGGCGGCCGGTCCGCTCTCGCCGGCGACGCTGCACGCGGTGATCGAGTCGATCAAGATCTCGAAGGCCGACATCTACAAGTACGTCGCCGATCCGGCCTTCACCAAGGTGCCCACCGCCGGCCTCATGTCGCGCGAGTTCACGACGGCGCGGCGCGCGCTGTTTGACCCGAGCAAGGCCATCGCCTACCCGCAGCCGGGTACGCCCGCCGGCAGCCCGGCCACGTCGGCGCGCGCGGCCGGTCCGGCCTTCGACGAGCACTACGATCCCGAACAGCACACCACGTCGTTCTCGATTCTCGATCGCTTCGGCAACGCCGTCGGCGTCACGCCCACGCTCGGCGGGCTCTTCGGCAGCAACGTCGTGGTCGGCAACACCGGCCTGCTGCTCAACAACGGCATGCGCCTGGGCTCGACGTCGCCCTACCCGACCGACGCCAACTACGTCGCCGCCGGCAAGATTCCGATCCTGAACAACTCGCCGGTCGTGGTGCTGAAAGACGGCCAGCTGGCCTTCGTGTTCGGCACCCCTGGCGGCGAGACCATCGGCCAGACCGAGTTCCAGGTCTTGCTCAACCTGATCGACTTCGCCATGCCGGTGCAGGCGGCCATCGAGGCGCCGCGTCTCATCCTCAATGCCGAGCCTAACTTCTACCGGCCGGGCGCAGCCATCAAGGTGCAGATCGAGGGCCGCGTGCCGGCAGCGACCATCGCCGCGCTCAAGGCCATGGGTCACATGGTGGAGGTGTTGCCCGGGTGGGGCAGCCTGGGCAGCATGCAGGTGATCCGCATCGACCGGAAGACCGGGGCCATGACCGCGGGCGCCGACCCCCGCCGCACCGGCTACGCGATGGGCTACTGACGGCGACGTCGCTCTACAGCTCAGAGACTTCTCGTGAGCCTGTATCTCCGCGTTGCGCGCGCCGTCGCCGGCTGGGGCGACCCCATCAGCCGCGACCTGAGCCGGTCTGGCGACCTGTTCGTGGCGCAGTTCCGCCTCGGCCTGCTCGCCCTGCTGGCGCTGGTCCCGATCACGACTACGCTGGCCAACGCCGGCCAGGTCGAGAACTGGCTCGGACTGGCGTCGATCGTGGTGGCGCTCGGCTTCGCGTTCTGGTTCGAACGACTCGCCAGACAGCCGGCCCCGCCCGGGTGGCTCGGCTTCGCCACCAGTCAGTTCGACGTGGCCATCATCTCGCTCGGCTTCGTGAGCTTCATCGTGGCCGGACGGCCGATCGTGGCCAGCAACAGCCTGGTGCACTACACCATGTACTTCGTGGCCCTGGCCGGCACCGGCCTGCGCTACGACCCGCGGGTGAGCCTGGCCGCCGGGGGCGCCGCGCTGCTGCAGTACGCCGCCATCGTCTCCTGGGTGGGCCTGCGCGAGCCGTCGGCCTGGACCGTGTCGGAGGTCTACGGCACGTTCCAGTGGGACTCACAGGTGAGCCGGCTGCAGCTCATCGCCGTGGCCACCATCATCCACGCCGCCGCGGTGGTGCGCTCGCGCGCGTTCTGGCTCGGCTCGATGCGCGACCAGCTCACCGGCATCTTCAATCGCGGCTACTTCGACGAGAGCTTCATGCGCCTGACCGCTGACGCGCGCATCGATCGCCCGTTCACCGTGGCCGTCATCGACCTCGACGACTTCAAGTCGGTCAACGACCGCTTCGGCCATGCCGCGGGCGACGAGGCGTTGCGCTTCGCGGCCAGCCGGCTGCGCGACTCGTTCCGCGACGAAGACGTGGTCGCCCGCTACGGCGGCGAGGAGTTCGCGGTCATCATCCAGGTCGATCGCGAGACCGCGGTCGCCCGGCTCGACGCCTGGCGCGCGGCCCTGCACGCCGACGCGCGCATCCCGCGCCTGTCGGCCAGTGTCGGCGCCGCGAGCATGCCCGAAGACGGCACCACGCGCGCCCTGCTCGAGGTCGCCGACCGGCGGCTCTACGCCGCCAAGGCCGCGGGCCGCAATCGCACCGTGGCCGCAGGTCACGCCGCGGCCTAGCCTACACTCTCGCTGTGGAGTGTTCATGACTCGACCGACCGTGATGTGGAGTGCCCTGGCGACGCTGCTCGTATTGGGCGTCGCCGAGCGTGTGGCCACGCGGGTCAGCGCCTCGGCGATGAGCGCCGCGACGCCGCCCGCCTTCGACGTCGATCCTCGCTGGCCTTCGCTGCCGCCGCAGTGGACGCTCGGCCAGGTCACGGGCGTGGCCGTCGACGCCATCGATCACGTCTGGGTGCTGCATCGCCCGTGGTCGCTCGCCGACGACGAGAAGGCGCAGAATCCCGAGGCCGCGTGCTGCACGGCGGCGCCGCCGGTGCTCGAGTTCGATGCGGCCGGTCACTACCTGCGCGGCTGGGGCGGCCCGGGGGCGGGCTACGAGTGGCCTGAAGACGAGCACGCCATCCACGTCGACCACAAGCGCAACGTGTGGATCACGTCGGCCGGCGGACCGCGGCTCGCCGGCGGCAAAGAGAACATGATCCTGAAGTTCACGAGCGACGGGAAGTTCCTGCTCCAGATCGGCAAGCGCGGCCAGAGCAAGGGCTCGCTCGACACCGCCAACGTGAACAACGCCGCCGATATCGACGTCGATCCCAAGACCAACGAGCTCTATGTCGCCGACGGCTACGTGAACCGGCGCGTCATCGTCTACGACGCCGACACCGGCGCCTTCAAGCGGATGTGGGGCGCCTACGGCCAGCCGCCCGACGATGCCGCGCCCAAGGGCTTCGTGCCCGA
>JBDTWC010000604.1:0-2814 GCA_040006875.1 Acidobacteriota bacterium
CCAGTTCCTTGCCCACCGGCGCCCCGCCCATCGTCAGCACGCCGCCGTAGTTGCTCTGCACGAGCACGCCCACCGTATAACCGCCGTAGCTTGCCGGCAAGGTGCGCGAGGAGGTGCCGATGCCGCCCTTCCAGCCGAACGCCTGCGTGCCGGTGCCAGCGCCCACGCTGCCCTCGTCGACCGCTCCGGCATGCGCGTCGGCGATCGCCTGGGCCACGTGTTCGGGCCGCACGTGCAGTCCGCGAATGTCGTTGAGGCCGCCGTCATTGGTCTCGCCCACAAGCGCGTTCACCGAGCGCACCTCGGCATTGCCGGGCTGCGCCATGGTCCAGCGCACGACGCCTTCCACGGCGGCACCCACGCCGAGCGTGTTGGTCAGCACGATCGGCGTCTCGATCGTGCCCAGCTCTTCGACCTGCGTCGAGCCGGCCAGCTTGCCGAACGCGTTGCCCACAAACACCGCCCCGGCCACCTTCTGCTGGAACAGGTTGCCCGCGTGCGGCAGGACAGCGGTGACGCCGGTCCGCACGTTGGCGCCGGTGTTGAGTGTGACGTGGCCGACCGTCACGCCGGCCACGTCGGTAATCGCGTTGTCGCGACCGGGCGCGAACACCCCCGGTGCAAGCCCCAGGTCGCGCGCGCGCGGCTGCGGCTCGGGCGCCTGTGCCTGCACAGCTGCGCCCACGACCGCGATCAGAAGCAGTGCCCACCCGCGCGCATTCGCCATCTTGCCCCCTGGGCGAGCATTCTACGCGTCCGTCAGGGCGGCGACGAGGGGCGTGATACGATCCGCGATCGTCACGATGCGGACCATTCCAATCAGTGCCGTGGAAGACGCGGCCACGGCGGTTTACGCGGCGGCCGTGCGCACCCCGCTCGTGCGGCTCGACGTGCCGGTGCGCACCCCCGACGGTGAAGCCGTCGAGATCTATCTGAAGCTCGAGTGCCTCCAGCCGATCGGCTCCTTCAAGCTGCGCGGCGCCTACAACGCCGTGCGCCAGTTGAACCCCGACCAGTTGAAAGACGGCGTCTGGACCGTGAGTGCCGGTAACGCCGCGCAGGGCGTGGCCTTCGCGGCCCGCGCCGTGGGCGCCCGGTGCACGGTCATGGTCATGGACACCGCCCCCGACACCAAGGTGCGGGCCGTCGAACGGCTCGGCGCCACAGTCGTGCGCGCCACCTACGACGAATGCTGGAAGACGGTCGAGACGCACGCGTCGGATCGCATGCGCGGATATTTTGTGCATCCCTTCGATGACGACGCGTTCATCGCCGGCAATGCCACGGCCGGCCTCGAAATTCTCGACGACCTGCCCGGCGTGTCGACGGTGGTCGCCGCCATCGGCGGCGGTGGCCTGATCTCGGGTTTGGCCGCCGTGATGGCCGCCCGGCGGCCCGACGTGCGGGTCGTCGCCGCCGAACCGGAAACTGCTTCCCCACTCGCCTTGTCGCTCGCCGCAGGGTCGCCGCAGCGGTTCACGGCCTGGCAGTCGTCGTTTGTCGACGGCGCCGGCGGCAAGTCAGTACTGCCGTCGATGTGGCCGCTGCTCGAGGCTACGGTACGCGAGTCGATCGTGGTCACGCTCGACCAGGCCGGGGCCGCGATGAAGCTGACCGCTGAACGCCTGCACGTCATCATCGAAGGCGCCGCGGCGTGTGCCGTGGCGGCGGCGCTGACCGGCCGGGCCGGAGGCGGCAAGGTCGTCGCTGTCGTGTCGGGCGGCAACATCGATCTGTCGCGTTTCGCGGCCATCGTCGGCGCCTGCCCATCGGCCTGATGCCGGGTTCGACTCGGGCCGATATCTCATTCGATTGGCCCGGCCGAACGCCCGGTCACCCGTGTCACTGCCCGGACGCATGATCCCGGCCTAATCCGCGAGTCCCGCCTCCTATGGAACGTTTCGCTATTCCCTTCCCCGCCCGCATCCACCGGATCGGCGAGTTGGCCACTGACATCTGGTGGAGTTGGCAGCCGCCGGCGCGCTCTCTCTTCCGGCGCCTCGATCTCGGAGTGTGGCGAGCCACCGCCCACAACCCGGTCCGGATGCTCCGCACGCTCGGCGCTGACACCCTGCAACGCGCGGCGGACGACGCTGAGTTCGTGGCCCTTTACGACGCCGCCATCGCCGGCCTCGACGCGGCGCGTCATCCGGCACAGTCGTGGTGGAAGAGCGACGGTCCGGACGTCAACGGCAAGGTGATCGCCTACTTCTCGGCCGAGTTCGCCCTGCATCAGTCGCTGCCCATCTACGCCGGCGGCCTCGGCGTGCTCGCCGGCGATCACTGCAAGGAAGCCAGCGACCTGGGCATGCCTCTGGTCGGCATCGGCTTCATGTATCCCCAGGGCTACTTTCACCAGCGCGTCTCGAACGACGGCTGGCAGCAGGAGCACTACGAGCGCATCAACTGGGCCGACGCGCCCATCGAAACCGCGATCACGCCCGACGGCCGTCCGTGCATCACCGCCGTGCCGCTCGGCGATCGCACGGTGCTGGCCGCGGTGTGGCGGGTGCGCGTGGGCCACGTGCGCCTCTACCTGCTCGACACCGACCTGGAAGAGAACGCGCCGTGGGATCGCGAGCTGTCCGCCCGCCTCTACGGCGGCGACCGCGAGACGCGCATCCAGCAGGAGATCATCCTCGGCATCGGCGGCGTCCGCGCCGTCCGCGCCCTCGGGCTCGATCCGGCCGTCTGGCACCTCAACGAGGGCCACGCCGGCTTCGTGGTGCTGCAACGCATCCACGAGTTCCTCGAGCAGGGCCTGTCTTTCGAGGACGCCCTGACCCGCGTCCGCCAGAGCACGGTCTTCACGAC
>JBDTWC010000605.1:0-2810 GCA_040006875.1 Acidobacteriota bacterium
TAGTAGGCCATGTAGTTGAAGCTCACGAGGTTGCTGATGCCGGCGGTCGGAATGGCGGCAGCGAAGCGGGGTGTCTCAGTGATGATCCAGTTGGTGAGCTGCCCGCCGTAGCTCGTGCCCTCGATGCCGAGCTTCGATTCGTCGAGCCAGGGATACTTGGCCAGGGCTGCATCGACACCGGCCACCACGTCCCTGGCCTCGGCGCCGTCCTGATCGCCGAAGATCTGGTCGGCGAGCGCCTGGCCGTAGCCGGTCGATCCGCGGTAGTTCACCATGATCGAGGCCCAGCCCTGCGCGGCGTAGACCTGGGCCTTGGCGGTGAAAGCCGGCCCTTGCTGGCCGTGGGGGCCGCCGTGGATCATCGCGATCAGGGGCTGCTTCGCCGAAGCGGTCTGGTTCAGCGGCCGGGTCAGGAACGCCTCGATCTCGGTGCCATCCACGCTCGCGAAGGTGAGCGACTCGACCGGCGCCAGCTGCCGCTGCGCCAGGAGCGCGGCGTTCAGTGAGGTGCGGCGCACGGGCGCCGCCGAGCCGGTGCGCGTGTAGAGGTCGGCCGGCGCGTCGGGCGTCGCAAACGCGTAGGCCACCGTGCCCTGCGCCTCAGAGAACGAGCCCACGCTGCCGCGATCGCCGACCACGGTCTCAGCCGCGCCGCCCGCGGCGGGCAGGCGCATGAGCTTCACGTTGCCCCGCTCCTGCACCGCGGTGTAGACGAAGCGGCCGTCGCTCGACCACTGCGGCGCGCCCTGACGGTTGTCGATGCCCTTGCCGATCTCGACCCGGTTGGTGCCGTCGGCGTTCATCACCCACACGTGCGTGTCCTCCATCGTGGTCTCCGACGACGTGAGTTCGCGCGTCGTGCCCAAGAACGCGATGCGGGTGCCGTCGGGCGACCAGGCCGGCGAGTACTCCGCGCTCCTGGTCGTGGTCAGCCGGCGGCTCTCGCGGGTGCGGGCCGAGACGGTGAAGAGGTCGTAGTTGAAGGTCTTGTCGGCGTCGGCCTCGCGATTCGACACAAACAGGATATTGTCGCCGGTCGGCGCCCACTCGATCGAGTGCTCGTAGGCGTCGCCGGTCGTGAGCTGCGTCACCTGCCGCGTGCCGACATCGGCCACGAACAGATGAGTGCGCCGGTTGTCGTTGAAGCGGGTCAGGCCTTCGCCGGCCGTGGGCTTGTAGAGATAGCGCGTGATCACCATCGGGTCGCCGTTGGCGTCGGCGTGCTCGGGCCCAGGGGTAGCCGACACGAAAGCCAGACGCCGCCCCTCGGGTGCCCACGCCACGGATCGTCCGGACGACGGCAGCGGATGGTTGGTGTCCTGCACCGGCGCGACCAGACGCGCGCCGCTGCCGTCAGCCTCGCTGACCATGATGCCCGCGCCTTCAGGACCGCTGCCCATGTAGGCCAGCCGGCGGCCGTCGGGTGCCCACAGCGGGCTCGACGAGCCGCGCGGCAGGGTGTGCGTGGCGCCGGTCTGCAGGTTCAGGATCGTGACCACGGCGCGCGGCCGACCCTGGTCGCGGTTGTCGATGACCGCGTAAGCGATGTGGGTGCCGCTCGGCGACACCTCGACCTGGCCGACCTGGGTCAGCGCGAAGAGATCGGCAGGGCTCAGACCGGGCTTGGCCTGGCCCGACAGACCGAGGGTGGCAAGGAGGACCAGAAGGACCGCAGCGGACGTGGCTCGCATGGCGGGCAGTATACGCGGCGGCGGGGCTGCGGACTGCGCCAGCGCCAGCTCCAGCTCCAGCTTCCTGCCACCCGGACTACAATCGCTGCCGATGCAAGGCGTTGGCACCGAGATCGTCGTGGTTCTCCTGTTGCTCGTGGCCAACGGCGTCTTTGCGATGTCCGAGATCGCCATCGTGGCCGCGCGCAAGGTGCGCCTGCAGCAGCGGGCCGACGACGGCGATCGGCGGGCGGCCGCGGCCCTGGTCCTGGCCAACGCGCCGACGCAGTTCCTCTCCACCGTGCAGGTCGGCATCTCGCTTGTCGGCGTGCTGGCCGGCGCCTATGGCGGCGCCACCATCGCCGAGCCGCTCGAGCAGACGCTGCTCACCTACCCGCTGGCGGCGCCCTATGCCCGCGGCCTGTCGCTGGGCCTGGTCGTGGCCGTGATCACCTACCTGTCGCTCATCATCGGCGAACTCGTGCCGAAGCGGATCGGGCTGAACCACCCGGAGACGATCGCGTCGTGGGTGGCCTGGCCGATGCAGTGGCTGGCGCGCCTGGGCGGTCCGGTGGTGTCGCTACTCACCGGATCGACCAACCTGGTGCTGCGCATCCTCGGCATCAAGGGCAACGCCGAGGCGCACCTCACCGAAGATGAGATCCGCGCCGTGATCAGCCAGGGCGCCGAGACCGGCGCGCTCGAGGAGAACGAAGAAAGCCTCGTGCAGCGCGTGTTCCGCGTAGGCGATCAGCGGGTCGGCGCGATCATGACGCCGCGCCTCGACATCGAGTGGGTGGATGTCGATGCGGCGGGCGAGGTGCTGCGCGAGTTCCTGACCGGCCATAGCCATGGCCAGTTCGTGGTCTGCCACGGCTCACTCGACAACGTGCTCGGCACGGTGCGCGCGGCCGACCTGCTCTCGGTGGCGATGAAGAACTCGCCCATCACGCTGCGCAGCCTGATCAAGGAGCCGCTGTTCGTGCCCGACTCGATGGGCATCTTCAAGCTGCTCGAGGCGCTCAAGGCGTCGCATCGCCACCTGGCCATCGTGCTCGACGAGTTCGGCGCGGTGGAAGGGCTGGTCACCGTCACTGACTTGCTCGAGGCCTTCGTCGGCAGCCTGCCCACCGACGCGGC
>JBDTWC010000606.1:0-2805 GCA_040006875.1 Acidobacteriota bacterium
CGAGGCCACGATGCTGCTGTTCATGAACGCGGTGCTGCTCGGCCCGGCCTACTAGCGCCGGGCCGGACACGCGGTCCGCGCCCAGCACGCCCGGGCGCCGCCGGCAGGCCGGAGAGCGGTGTAGAGTAGTGCCCGCCGCGCCACGCTCCGCGCGGCAGGAGACTGCTCATGAAACTCCGTCTGTCGCTCGCGGCGTGCACGGTGCTGGCCGGCGCGTCGTTTGTTGCTCTTCACCACGGTCCGCTGGCGCCGGTGGCGGTGCAGGCCGCCGGCCAGACCATGGCCCCGGCCGCCGTCTTCTATCCGCCCGCCGGGGCGTGGCCGCGCAAGTCGGCCGCCGAACTCGGCATGGACCAGGCGGCGCTCGACGCCGCCGTGCAGTTTGCCAAGACCCACGAAACCAAGCGCGAGATGGACTTCAGCGACCAGGAGCGTATCTTCGGCACGCTGCTCGGGTCGGTGCCGAACATCCGCGCCCACACCAACGGCGTGGTCATCTACAAGGGCTACGTGGTAGCTGACTTCGGCGATCCGACGTGGGCCGACCCGACCTACTCGGTGGCCAAGAGCATGCTCTCGACCGTGGCGGCCGTGGCGGTGCGCGACGGCAAGCTGCCGAATCTCGACGAGACGGTGGGCCGCACGGTCAAGGACGGCGGCTACGACTCGCCGCGCAACTCGCTCATCACCTGGAAGATGCACCTGCAGCAGGAGAGCGAGTGGGAAGGCACCTTGTTCGACAAGAAGGACGACTTCATCGGCAAGGAGGCCTTCGGCGAGGGCGAGATGAAGCCGCGCGAGCAGAAGCGTCCGGGCACCTACTACGAGTACAACGACGTGCGCATCAACCGCCTGTCGCTGTCGCTGCTACGCACCTTCAAGGAACCGGTGCCCGATGTCTTCCGGCGCGAGGTGATGGACGTGATCGGCGCCTCGAATACCTGGCGCTGGATTCCCTACCACAACAGCTTCGTGGATCTCGACGGCCGCAAGGTGGCGTCGGTGAGTGGTGGCTCACGCTGGGGCGGCGGCGTCTGGATCAATGCCATGGACATGGCCCGCTTTGGCTATCTGTGGCTGCGCGGCGGCAAGTGGGGCGACAAGCAGGTGCTGCCGCCGGCCTACGTGAAGGCGGCGGTCGCGCCGAGCCAGCACGGGCCCGACTACGGCTATCTGTGGTGGCTGAACACGCAGGGCAAGAACTATCCCGGCCTGCCCACGACCGCCTACGGAGCCAAGGGCGCGGGCAGCAACACCATCGTGGTGCTGCCGGATCAGGATCTGGTGGTCGTGTGGCGCTGGCATGCCGGCAACGAGGCCGAGTTCGCCAAGCGAGTCGTGGCGGCGATCAAGCCGGCGGGGTCTGCGAGGTAGGACGAGTTGCCCTCGACGGGGCTGGGCCCCGTCGGGGGATGTCTGGGGTCTAGCGGCGAGTCCAGACGACTTTGGTGCTGGGGGCACTCACCAATTCGAACATCGGGCGGCACGTATGTGAGGGCATGCTCGGCGTCCTTTGGATTGGTCTGTCGTTCGTCTTCAGTGACAGCAAACGACGTGCCCTCGCGGAACTGCCCTGCATTTCACGCCGATTGCGCAAATCGGCCCTGGTTAGACGGACCCACCTCCAGAAATTACACGGGCCCGTGGTGCCGAAGATTACATCTTCGACACCTCCGGGCCCGGAGGTCGGTCCAGCGCTGACCTGGGTCAGCGGTTCAGCAGGACAGGCACTTGTGGTTGTTCTTGACGCCCAGGCCTTCGAGGTACTTGATGGCCTCGGGCCAGGGTTGGGTGCGCTGCACCGGGCCGTTGGCCATATCGACCGTGGTCTGGCCTTCGCGGTTCACGACCATCGGGTCGGCGCCCTTCGACACCAGGTACTGCAGCATCTCGACGTCGCCGCGCGCGGCCGCATTGTGCATGGCCGAGTTGCCTTCGTGGTCGCGGGCGTTCACGTCGGCGCCCGCTTCCTCGACCAGGAACTTCACCCCGGCCAGCATGCCTCCCGGCGCGAACCGGTGCGAGTTGCCGGCAAACCCTTCGCCGTAGCCCACACCAGTCGAAGCCAGGAGCGCCGGCACGCCCGGACCGCCCACCGGCACCGCCGGCACGCCCGACACGTCGACGAGCACGCGCCGGCCGGCGTCACCGAATTCGCCCCGCTCGGGCGGCTTCACGGTGGGGATGTTGGGGTCGGCGCCGTAGGAGATGAGGAGCCGCATCGCGTCGACGTCGGCGCCATACGCGGCGCGCCAGAACGCCGTGGAGCCGGTTTCCTCGACGCCTGACTGGTCGAAGTTGTAGTTCGAGTACCACACCTTCTTGTTGACCCTGGCGTTCGGGTCGGCGCCCTTGTCGAGCAGCGTCTTCATGTATTCGAGGTAGCCAACCTTCTGGTTCAGCTGTGCACGGGGCTGCGGATAGCCCGCGCGCGGTGCCCACTGCAGGTTGATGGCCCCATAGAGCGGGGTCACGCCGTTCTCCGCGGCCAGGTTCGGATCGGCACCCTTGGCGAGCAGCGCGGTGGCCAGGTCGAAGTGGCCGTTGATGGTGGCGGTGAGCAGCGGCGTCACGGCGTCGCCCTTCTTCAACTGGTTCACGTTCACGCCGCCCTCGATCAGGGCCATGGCCACCTCGGTGTAACCCTGACGCGCGGCGAAGTGTAGAGCCGTCATGCCGCCCTGCGTGTGCACCTGCTCGTTGATGAGATAGCCGCGATCGAGACCGGGCTTGCGCGCTCGGGCGGCGGCGGGCCGGGCCGGCGCCGGGCGCGCGCCACCAGCAGGCTCGGCCTTGGCGGCGAGG
>JBDTWC010000607.1:0-2804 GCA_040006875.1 Acidobacteriota bacterium
AAAAACCCCGCCGGGGTCCGGCGGGGCTGCTCAGGTTCGAGAGTGAACGCTGAAGTCGTGTCTGGGTGCTACACGCGCAGTCCGGCCGGCCCGTTGGGCAGGTGGTGATGGACATGATGCACGTGACGCGAGGCGAACACAGTGGCTCTAGGGTAGCAAAGATCCGCGCTGGCGCGCAAATGGGGGATCAGTGCTCAGCCGGGCGAGCGCCCGGACCGTCGACGGATGGCCCTCGCCGAAGATGGCCAGGTAGGTGTCGTGGCTCTCCTTCAGCAGGGCGCTGGCCTCGCTCGCGCGCTTCATGACGCGGAGCGTGAGACCCAGTTCTCCCGAGATGTCCGCGGCGCGCTCCTTTAGGTCGGAGTTCTTCTGTACGAGGTCACGTGCCTCGCGCAGCACCCGCGCCGATTCCTGCAAGTTGCCAAGTTGACGATAGGCCGAGCCCAGCCCGATGAGCGGCCGGGCCAGGTCCGCGTGACCAGCGGGACGGGCCTTCTTGAAAGCGGCGTAGCTGTCGAGGAGGATCGCGCGGCCGTGTTCGAGTTGGCCGACATCGACGAGCGTGCGCCCCCAGTTGGTCTGGATGGCCGGCTGCAAGGGATGTCCTTCTGGCCAGACGACGGCCATCGTCTCAACCGCCTGGCCGGCCAGACGTTCCGCTTCGACGTAGTTGCCGCGCAGCCGCGCGATGGTCGACAAGTGGTAGGCGACGGCGACGCGCTCGGGCGGCGGCACGGGCAGGGCGTCCATCCGGCGGCGCGCGTCGTTCGCCGCCGCCCCGGCATCGTCCAAGCGGCCCGCCTGGATCAGCAGTCCGGCCAGGTTGGCGACGACCACGCTCGTCCCGCTTGGGTTGAGGTGGTTACGGTCGGCGACGTCGATCGACTCCTGCACGAGCGCGATCGCTTCCGCGTCACCGGGCCGCTGATACTGGATGGCCACGGCCAGGTCGTTGGTGGCGATGAGATGCAGTTCGGGATCGGCGTCGGCGCCGCGCGACCTGACATACGCCACCGCGTCGCGCAGCAGGACTTCGCCGCCCTTGAAGTCGCCGGTCTGGAAGGCCGCTTCGCCGAGCAGCTCCTTGGTGAACGCCACGCCGAACGCGTCACCCTGCGCCTCGTAGAGCGACAGCGCGCGGTGCAGATGGGGCCGGGCCGCAGGGAAGGCGCCGAGGCCGATGTAGGTGCGGCCGAGGGTGCGCTGCATCTCGGCCTCCACCTCGGGTGCGTCCTTCAGCTCGGTGGGGATCAACGCTCCGGCGCCATCGAGCACCTGCCGCACGGTGATCGATCCGGCCTGGCCAGCGTTGGCGTTGTACCAGCTGGGATTGGCCGACGACAGCATCTGCGTGAGGAAGCGGTTGAGCTGCCGCGCTTTGCCCGATTCGGTGCGCGCCTTGGCCGACTCGGCCTGCGCGATCGCCGCTTGCCGCCGCGCCATGGTCGCTTGCTCGAACGAGACGATCGTCGCGGCAACGAGCGCGAGCGCGAGCGCCGCGGCCACCGCCACCGCCACCGCATGGCGCTGCACGAAGCGCGTGGCGCGATAGGTCAGCGATGGCGCTCGTCCCAGGATCGGCTCGCCGTGGCCCCACCGCGTGAGGTCGTCGGCCAGATGCTGCACGCTCGCATAGCGAGCCGCCGGGTCGTGCGCGAGAGCCTTGCCGAGAATAGTGGCCAGATCCCCTGAGAGCACGCGCTGGAGCCGCGCTAGCGACGTCTGCCGCGTGCGGGCTGCCGCCTCGGTGACGACAGCGTGTGGCGCGGTCGTTTCAGTGCGCGCCAGCGCCCGCTCGACCGCGGCCATCATCGACGTGCGACCGGAAAACGGCGCCGCACCGGTCAAGAGTTCGTAGAGCATCAGCCCCAGGCTGTACTGGTCGCTGGCCGTGCCCACGGCCTGCCCGGTCAACTGCTCGGGACTCGCGAAGGCCGGGGTCAGCGGCGCTCTCGACACGGTCGACAAGCGATCCGGCTCGAGCAGCGTCGCGGTGCCGAAGTCCACCACCTTGGCATGGCCGTCGCTGGTGACCAGCACGTTCGAAGGCTTCAGATCGCGGTGCAGCACCAGATTGCGGTGCGCAAAGGCGACACCCTCGCACACTTCCGCGAACAGCCGCAGCCGGCCGCGCAGGTCGAGCTGCTGCGCGTCGCAGTAGCCGTCGATCGGTTGGCCGTCCACGAACTCCATCACCAGATAGGGCTCGCCAAAGGCAGTCACCCCGCCGTCGAGCAGGCGGGTCAGGGCGGGATGCTCGAGTCTGGCCAGGATCTGGCGCTCGGCCCGGAACTGCGCGACCAGGGCCGGATCGGATACGCGCAGATCCATGATCTTGACGGCGACCCGCTGACGGAACTGGTCGTCGGCGCGGTGCGCATCGTAGACCGCGGCCATTCCGCCGCGGGCGATCAAGCGATCGATCTGGTAGTGGCCCAGGCTCAGGCCCAGGTGAGGGTCGGCGGGCGGCGCGTCCGCGCGCAGCGACTCGTCTTCGGCGAGCAGGCTGCGCAGCTCGACGAGCAGGCTCGGATCGTGCGCGCACAGCTCCGTCGCCAGCGCATCACGTGCGGCGCCGGCCGGCTGGTCGGCCAACTGGTGAAAGAGGTTCTCGACCTGCGTCCAGCGTGTGGCGTCAGTCATTGGGGGTGGGCCATACTAGCCCGCGAAGGCATGAGCGACACCCCCGGACATCTGACGCAATTGCTCCACAGTTGGGGCCAGGGCGAAGCCGCCGCCCTCGACCGGCTGATGCCCGAGGTCTACGCGGAGTTGCGGGTCATGGCCGCGCGCTTCGTGCGGCG
>JBDTWC010000608.1:0-2803 GCA_040006875.1 Acidobacteriota bacterium
CAAGGTCACCACCGGCGGCGTCATCCCGGTGATCTTTGCCAGCTCGCTACTGGCCTTCCCGGGCCCCCTGCAGGGCTTCTTCGCGGCCGGCGGCTGGGGCGATGCCACCGTGCGCCAGCTGGCCTACGGGATGCCGCTCTACAACCTGCTCTTCGTCACCCTGATTCTGTTTTTCGCCTACTTCTATACGGCCATCATCTTCAATCCGGATGACGTGTCGGAGAACATGCGCAAGTACGGCGGATTCATCCCCGGCATTCGCCCGGGCAAGCGCACGGCCGAGCACATCGACACGATCCTGACGCGCATCACCCTGGCTGGCGCCGTTTATCTGTGCCTCATCGCGATGCTACCCGAGTTCATGATCACGGGCTTCAAGGTGGCGCCGATTCCGTTCATCGGCGAAACGCTGGACGGCATCCTGCCGCAGTGGTTCACTAATGGTCTGGGGGTCAACTTCTTCTTCGGCGGCACCTCGTTGCTCATCGTCGTCGGCGTGGCGATGGACACCGTGAGCCAGATCGAATCGCAGCTCATCATGCGCCACTACGACGGGTTCATGAAGAAGGCGCGTATCCGCGGCCGGCGCGACTGAGGTCATGTCGTTGCGCCTGCTGGTACTGGGGCCCCCTGGAGCGGGGAAGGGCACCCAATCGTTGAGGATTGCTCGCGATCATGGCGTGCCGAAGATTTCAACCGGCGACATGTTGCGCGATGCGGTCACGTCGGGCAGTCCGCTCGGCGCCCTCGTCAAAGAGACGGTGGCGCAGGGGCAGCTGGTCGGCGACGACGTGATCGTGGAGTTGGTGCGGGTTCGGCTCGAGGACGACGACGCGCGGAAAGGGTTCGTGCTCGACGGGTTTCCGCGCACGGTGGCCCAGGCCAAGGCGCTCGACATCCTGCTCGACGGGGCGCCGCTGGCCGTGGTCGAGATTCGGGTGCCGGACGAAGAACTGGTGCGGCGGGTGCGGGGGCGACGGATTTGCGAGAGCTGCGGCACCACGGTGTCGGCGTTCGACGGCGACCCGGCCCTGGCCCAGGCGTGCAGGTCGTGTGGCGGCAGGCTGGTGCAGCGTTCCGACGACAGCGAGTCGGTGGTCCGCGATCGGTTGAAGGTCTATTGGCGTGAGACCCAGCCGATGATCGATTTGTACGAGGTCCGGCCGACGTTCCGGCGCGTGGACGGCACGATGAAGCCGGTGGATGTGTATGCGGCAATCGCGGCGGCAGTAGCGACCGCGGGCGCGGAAGGGTGAAGCGTTCGGAGATGATTGTCTGTCGATCGGCGGCTGAGCTCGAGAAGCTGGCGCGTGTCAACGCGCTGGTGGCTCGTGTGCTCGTCGAATTGGCGGCGATGATCGTTCCGGGCGTGACCACGGCGGAAGTCGACGCCGTGGCGGAAAAGCGCTTGCGCGAGGCCGGAGCCGAACCGGCGTTCAAGGGCTATCACGGCTACCCGGCGACGATTTGCGCGTCGGTGAACGAACAGGTGGTGCACGGCATCCCGTCGGCGCGGAAGCTCAAGGCCGGCGATATCCTGTCGGTCGATCTGGGCGCCAAGATGGACGGCTTCTACGGCGACAGTGCGGTGACCGTCGCGGTGGGTCAGGTCACGCCGGAGGCCGCGAAGCTGCTCGAGGTGACCAAGCAGTCGCTGGCCGAGGCCCTGGCGGTGGTGAAGGCCGGCGCACGGTTGTCGGATATCGGCGCGGCCGTGCAGCGGCACGTCGAGGCCAACGGTTTCTCGGTGGTACGTGAGTTTGTCGGCCATGGCATCGGCGCGACGCTCCACGAGGAACCGCAGATTCCGAACTACGGCACGCCCGGGCGCGGACCCAGGCTGGCCGAGGGCATGGTGCTCGCGATTGAGCCCATGGTGAACATCGGCCAGGCGGGAGTGAAAGTGCTCGCGGATGGCTGGACCGCAGTGACCAAGGACGGCAGCCTGTCGGCGCACTTCGAGCACACGGTGGCGGTGACCGCCGACGGGTGCCGGGTGCTGACGCGGGTCGATGCCGTCGCTAACGCCGCGGCGTAAGGGGTGACCGACGACGCAACACCGTCGCCTCTGGAAGTCGAGGGCACGGTCCGGGAACTGCTCCCGAGCGCGCTGGTCAAGGTGAGTGTGGATGGTCGGCACGACGTGGTAGCGCACCTGGGCGGCACCCCGTCAAGGAACTACATCCGGGTCGTGGTTGGCGACCGGGTGAAGCTGGCGCTGTCGCCTACGGATCGAACCCGTGGGCGCATCGTCGAGAAACTGTAGGGACGAGCGATGAAAGTGCGAGCGTCAGTCAAGAAGATCTGCGACAAGTGCAAGGTCGTGCGTCGCAAGGGTGTCGTGCGGATTATTTGCACGAACGCCAAGCACAAGCAGCGGCAGGGATAAGACCCGCGGCTAGGGTCTAGCCGCCTCAGGAATCAGCAAATATGGCACGCATTTCAGGCATTGACCTTCCGCGCACCAAGCGGGTCGAGATCGGGCTCACCTACATCTTCGGGATCGGGCGCTACCGCGCCGTCAAGATCCTGGAATCCGCCGGCGTGAGCGGCGACGTCCGGGTGAAGGACCTGACCGACGACGACGTGCGGAAGATCAGCCGCGCGATCGAAGAGCAGGGCAGCGTCGAAGGCGACCTCCGCAAGGAAGTGTCCCTGAACATCAAGCGGCTGATGGAAATCGGCAGCTACCGGGGCATGCGCCACCGCCGTGGCCTGCCGGCCCGCGGCCAGCGCACCAAGACCAACGCGCGCACGCGCAAGGGTCCGCGCAAGGGCGCGGTTGCCAAGAAGAAGACGGTGT
>JBDTWC010000609.1:0-2798 GCA_040006875.1 Acidobacteriota bacterium
TCGCCGTTGGCGCCACACTCTGAGAGCGCCTGTCAGGAGTTGGAGAGGATCGAATGCGATCTGCGGTTGGAGTGATGGCCACGGCGGCGGTGTGCGCGCTGCTGGCGACTGCGGCGGCCGCCCGCGTCAGTATCGGCGCGCCCGTCGACTTGTCGGGCGCGTGGGAACTAAACCGTGAGCTGAGCAGCCCGCCCGGGGGCATGCCTGGTGGCGCCGAGGGCGGCCGCGGCGGTGGACAACGCGGGCCCGGCGGCGGTGGCGGCCGCGGTCCTGGTGGCGGTGGTGGTGGGGGTGGCGTCGGCGGTGGCGGTGGCCGAGGTGGCGGCGGGTTCGGCGGCGGCGGTCGTGGCGGTGGCGGACGGGGCGGCGGACAACCCGGCGGCGAACGTCGCTCGAAAGACGACATGGAGGCGGGCCGCGAACTCATGCAAGAGGTGATGGACCTGCCCGCGCGATTCACCCTCATTCACGACGGCGAGAAGTTGATCCTCACCGAGCCCGACGGCGTCGTGCGCACCTACCTCACGAGCGGCAAGGCAGAGAAGCACCAGCTCACAAACGGCACGATCGAGACCAAGACGGCGTGGGACGGACCGTCGCTCGTGATGCAGATCACGGTCGGCGAGCGAGCCAAACTGACGCGCACGTTCACGCTGCGCGACGACCCTCGCCGGCTCGAGGTGGCCACCGGCTTCGATCGCGCACCGAAGGACGCGCGGCGCCTGCACATCTACGACCAGGCGCCCGGCCGCTAGTCACGCGGCCGTCGTGCCGCGGCACCACCCTTGCACCGTCGAGCGGCATGCTCTGGAATCGCCGCATGGGCGGGTCGTCGCACCGCACCGCGGTCGTGTGCCTCGGCACGATTGCGTGGCTCGCGGCCGCAGCGGTCGGGTCGGCGCTGACTGAGCCAGGTCCGGCCGCCGCTCCAACCTGCGCAATCGCCGCCTTGCCCGGCCTGGATGCGCAGTTTGCCCGGGCCAGGCGCGAAACTCGAAGCCTCGGCCTCTCCACCGACGCCGCGGCTGCCGCTCTCGCGATCGGCCCGGCGGCCGATTTCTGGCGCGTCGCGTCGGGCATCCTCGGCCCGGCCGCCGCATCGCTCGTCGCGGCAGCCGACGAAGCGCCGTTCCGGGCTGTCGGCGCGCCGTCAGCAGCGGACCTGCCGTGTGACCGCGGCGTGCAGCGTCGCGACGCCGTTGCCTGGTCGATGGGACTGAGCGGCTACAGCGCGCAGGAAATCGCCGAAGTACTCGGCGGCCACCTGGCGCGCGCCGACCTCGACGACGCGCGCGCCCGCCTGATGGCCGGCTATCCGCGCACCGAGGTGGCGGCGTTTCTCGAGGCGCGGTGGCGCGAGCCGGCGGCACCGGCTCCCGACCAAGCGCCCGCCGTCGTCTCCGGGCCGCTCCTCACACTCGCGCATCTCGAATGCGACCTCGTCGCCCTGTCGTTAGGGCACGGCGTGCCCGCCGATCTCGTGCGTGCCGTCATCGCCGCCGAATCGGCCGGCAACCCGATGGCGCTGTCGCCCGCCGGCGCCATCGGCCTGATGCAGCTCATGCCGGCCACCGCGGCCGCGCTTGGCGTGAACCCGTGGCAGCCGCTCCAGAACCTGCAGGGCGGCATCGCCTACCTGGTGAGCCTGCTGCGCGCTTACGGCGGCAACGCGCGCCTCGCGCTCATCGCCTACAACGCCGGGCCGCAGCACGCCAATCGCGTGCGCGACGGCAGTGCCGTCGCCTATCGCGAGACGCGCCGCTATCTCGACGCGATCGCCACGCGCTATCGCTTGCCCTGAGTGGCGTCGAGCCCGTGAGCTACGGCAGCGCGAAGGCCAGCAGCGTGGCCTCCGTGCCTCGTCCGGTGGCCACGACCACAAACTGCATGCCGGTCGCGGTGGCATAGGTCATCGGCGTGCCAGTCGTCTCGAGCGTCGGCACGCTCCACAAGTCCCGGCCCGTTCTCGTGTCGAGCGCGTGGAAGGCGCGATCGCCGCCGCCGACGAAGATCAAGCCACCTTTGGTCACGATCAGGCCGGCCGGGCCCTGTGCGCCGAGCTTGTCGGGCGCGGCCACACCCTGCTTCTCGAGCGCCTGACGCACGGCGGGATAGTCGCCGAACGCCTCGCGCCACGCCACCGTGCCGGCATTGAGGTCGAGCGCGACGATGCGCGAGTAGGGCGGCTTGGTGAGCGGCAGTCCGTCCATGAACCAGGCGGGCAGGCCGCGATTGGTGTAGTCGGCATCCACTTCGCCAGGACGCGGCGTGGGCGCCTCGGGGTCACGCTTCTCGATGCGGATGATGTGGCCCTGGTTGACCGTCTTCAGATAGAGGCGTCCTGACTCCGGATCGAAGGCGCCGCCGCCCCAGTTGGCGCCGCCCCACACACCCGGCCGGGTAATCGTGCCTTGCAGCGAGCCCGGCGTGTAGACCGGTCCGAGCCTGAACTTCTTCATTTCGGCCTGGGCGGCGGCCTTCAGCTCCGGCGTCAGATCGAACGCGTCGTCGAGCGACACGCCTTGTTCCACAAACGGTGCCGGCCGGGTGGGGAAGGGCTGCGTGGGCGAACTCTGCTCCCCGGGCACATCGCTCTGCGGCACCGCGCGCTCTTCGATCGGCCACACCGGATGACCGGTCACCCGATCGAACACGAACGCGAAGCCCTGCTTGGTGAGCTGCACCACGGCATCGACGCGCCGTCCGTTGACGCGCAGCGTCACCAGATTGGGCGGCGCGGCCGGGTCGTAGTCCCACAGTCCGTGGTGCACCAGTTGGAAGTGCCACTTGCGCCTGCC
>JBDTWC010000610.1:0-2797 GCA_040006875.1 Acidobacteriota bacterium
CGGGCCAATCGCACCATTGGCGCCAGTTGCGCCCACCGGGCCCGCTGGACCTGCCGCACCCGTTGCACCGGCCGGACCGATAGCACCGGCCGCGCCGTCATTGCCATTCGCACCCGCGGGACCGACCGGACCCGCCGCGCCGGCAACGCCCTGAACTCCAGGCGCGCCGTCGGTGCCATTGGTGCCGGCGGCTCCCTGAGGACCCACTGCGCCGGCCGGACCGGCCGGACCAGCCGGACCAGCCGCGCCGTCATTGCCGTTGGTTCCCGCGGCGCCTTGCGGCCCCACCGCTCCAGTCGCACCCACGGGGCCCACTGCGCCAACCGCGCCCTGAGGACCCGCGACGCCAGCCACACCGGCCGGTCCCTGCGGACCCGCGGCGCCATCGTTGCCATTCGCACCGGCCGGACCGACCGCGCCATCCGCGCCATTGGCGCCCGCCGGGCCCACCGGGCCCGCGATGCCGGGAGCGCCCTGCGCTCCAACCGGACCCACCGCGCCAGCAGCGCCGGTCGCGCCGGCGACGCCCGCAGGACCCGCCACACCGGTCGCGCCGGTGCTCCCTGCCGGACCCGCGGCCCCCGCCGGTCCCACCGGACCCTGCGGACCCGTGGGTCCAACCGGACCGGCGCCGATGAGCGTGGCCAAAGGCGCGAGGTCGCCGTTCAGCAGCACCTGGCCGGGCGACACCTGAAGGACCGCGAAGCTCGGCACGGGCGAGGTCGCCACCTGGATGTAGTAGCGATCGAGTTCGGTGCCCAGGAAGGGCGGCGTGACCGCCACCTGCGCGGTGCCGGTTCCGTTCAGGTTGCCCATCGCCAGGATCACCACGTCGGCCCCAACCGAGAAGGTCACGCCGGAGTAGGTGAAGCCGTAGCCCTTCGGGCTGCCGACCACGGCGAAGTTCTGTCCGGGTACCCCGGTAATCGTAACCACGGTCGCCGCGCCTGCCGGCACGACCACGCGGCTCAATTGCACCGTGGGCGCCTGTGCCTGTGCGCCGGTCACGGTGAAGTGGCCAAGCGTCGCGAGTGCCACCAGTAGCGTCGCCAACTTCTGCTTCGTTCCCGAGGTCTTGCCATCCGTCACGTTCGCCCGATGCATTGTCATGTCTCTCCTACGGTTTGAGCCGTCGCCTGCTGCAGAGCATGAACAATGCCACCAGTTGATCCACTCTATTTGTTCGGAGTATCGAGGAAATGTGCGCCTGACGCACAGTGTGCGCGCCCACGTGTGCCACTCCGTCACAGGAGTGACCGGATGTGTCACCGCGTTGACTGAGAAGCGCCACTCCGTACAGACCAAGGGCGCGATGCCCGAAAGCACCGCGCCCAGTTTCTAGCGCCTGGCCTCTAGTAGCGGTAGTGCGCAGCCTTGTACGGGCCGTCGGGCGACACGCCGATGTAGTCGGCTTGTTCCTTCGTGAGCTTGGTGAGCTTCACGCCCAGTTTGTCGAGGTGCAGCCGCGCCACCATCTCGTCGAGCTTCTTCGGCAGGATGTAGACGCGCTTGGCGTCGTAGTTGGTGCCCGACAGCGTGGGCTTGCCCGTGGCGCTGAAGTGCAGGTCGAGCTGCGCCACGACCTGGTTGGTGAACGACGACGACATCACGAAGCTCGGGTGGCCGGTGGCGCAGCCGAGGTTGAGCAGGCGGCCTTCCGCGAGCACGAGCACCGAGTGTTCGGGCCGGGTCGCCGTGGCCTTGAACACCCACTCGTCGTACTGGGGCTTGATCTGCACGCGCGTGGCCCCCGACTTCGGCAGACCCGCCATGTCGATCTCGTTGTCGAAGTGACCGATGTTGCCGATGATGGCCTTGTCCTTCATCTGCATCATGTGTTCGACGGTCAGGATGTTCTTGTTGCCCGTCGCGGTGATGAAGATGTCGGCAGTGGCGATCACCTCGTCGAGCGTCGTCACCTGGTAGCCTTCCATCGCCGCCTGCAGCGCGCAGATCGGATCGATTTCCGTGACGATCACGCGCGCGCCCTGACCCTTGAGCGCCTGGGCGCAGCCCTTGCCCACGTCGCCGTAGCCAAACACCACGGCCACCTTGGCCGACAGCATCACGTCGCTGGCGCGGTTGAGGCCGTCGATGAGCGAGTGACGGCAGCCGTAGAGGTTGTCGAACTTGCTCTTGGTCGCCGAGTCGTTGACGTTGATGGCCGGAAACAGGAGCGAACCGGCCGCGGTCATCTCGTAGAGGCGGTGCACGCCGGTCGTGGTCTCTTCGCTCACGCCCTTGATGCCGTCGGCCACCTTGGTCCACGCGCCCGGCTTCGCCTTCAGCTCGCGGCGCAGGGTGTCGAGGATGACGCCCCACTCTTCGGGCTCGTTCTCGGCGTCAAACGCCGGAATCGTGCCGGTGCCCTCGTATTCCTTGGCCTTGTGCACGAACAGAGTCGCGTCGCCGCCGTCGTCGACGATGAGATCCGGACCCGAGCCGTCGGGCCACAGCAGCGCTTCCACCGTGCACCACCAGTATTCCGGCAGCGTTTCGCCCTTCCACGCGAATACCGGCGTGCCCTTCGGACTGGCTTCGGTGCCACCCGTTTCGGTGCGCCCGACGACCACGGCCGCGGCCGCGTGATCCTGGGTCGAGAAGATGTTGCAGCTCACCCAGCGCACGTCGGCACCGAGTTCGGTCAGCGTCTCGATCAGCACCGCCGTCTGCACGGTCATGTGCAGCGAGCCCATGATCTTCGCGCCGGCCAGCGGCTTGGCCGCGCCGTACTGCTTGCGCAGGGTCATCAGGCCGGGCATCTCGTGCTCGGCCAGGCGGATTTCCTGGCGGCCGA
>JBDTWC010000611.1:0-2791 GCA_040006875.1 Acidobacteriota bacterium
CTTGGCGAAGGTCTTGACGATGCGCTGCGCCAGCGGCTTCACGAGGTCGCGATCCGCGCCCGGCAGCAGGCCCGGCGTCATCTCGACCACCGACACCTTGGTGCCGAGCGCCGCGTAGACCGAGCCAAGTTCGAGCCCGATGTAGCCGCCGCCGATGACCAGCAGCGTCGCCGGAATCTCGGGCAGGTCGAGCGCGCCGGTCGAGTCGAGCACGCGCGGGCTGTCGATGCTCAGCGCCGGGATCTTCGTGGGCTGCGAGCCCGTCGCCAGCACGATGTAGTCAGCCGTCACGTCCTGCACGCCGGTGGCGGTCGTGACCGACATCGAGGTGGGGCCGGTCAGCGTGGCGTGGCCCTGGATGTAGTTGACCTTGCGCAGCTTCGCGATCTGGCCGGTGCCGCTGGTCAGCTTCTCGACCACGCTGTCCTTGTAGGCGCGCAACTTGTCGATGTCGATTTTTGGGGTGGCGAATTCCACCCCCCACGCGCTCGCGTGCTTCGACTCGTCGACCACCTTGGCCACGTGCAGCAGCGCCTTCGACGGGATGCAGCCGCGGTAGAGGCACACGCCCCCGGGATTCTTCTCCTCGTCGACGAGTGTGACCTGCATACCCAGGTCGGCTGCATAGAACGCTGCGGCATAGCCGCCTGGACCCGCGCCAAGAACGATGACTGATGGCATGTGATGAACTCTTGATCTCGTGATCGGGGGATCTGAGGTGCCGATCTAGCCGCGCAGCGCGAGCGCGAAGGGGTTCTCCAACGCGTCGACGACCCAGCGCAGAAAGCGAATCGCGTCGGCGCCGTCGATCAGCCGGTGGTCGTAGCTGAGCGACAGCGGCAGCATCTGCCGCGGTTCGAAGGCGCTGCCGTTCCACTTCGGTTCCATCGCGCCGCGCGAGATCCCCAGAATGGCCACTTCCGGCCAGTTCACGATCGGCGTGAACGCCGTGCCGCCGATCCCGCCCAGATTCGAGATCGACATCGAGCCGCCCGACATGTCGTCGAGCGAGAGCTTGCGCGCCTTGGCCTTGTCGGCCAGCACCTGAATGTCGACCGAGATCTGCGTCAGGTTCTTCTGGTCGGCGTTGCGCACCACCGGCACGAGCAGTCCGTTCTCGGTGTCGACGGCAATGCCCACGTTCACATACTTCTTGTAGACGATGGCCTCACCAGCCGCGTCGACCGAGGCGTTGAACTGCGGGAATACCTTGAGCGCGCTCGCCACCACTTTGCAGGCGATCGACGTGACCGTGAGATTGCCCCCGGCCTTCTCCACTTCCGCGCGGTAGCTCTTGCGCACCGCCTCGAGGTTGGTGATGTCGGCCTTGTCGAACTGCGTGACGTGCGGAATCGTGGTCCAGGCGTGCGACAGGTGCTCGCTGGTCTTGCGGCGGATGCCGCTCATCGCCTTGCGCTCGACCGCGCCCCACTTCGAGAAGTCGGGCAGCGCCACCGAAGCGCCCGACACGGTGGCCACCGCGCGCTGGCCGCCGCCGCCGAGACTGGCCATGACCGACTTCGTGAACGCCTTCACGTCGTCGTGGCTGATCCGTCCGTTCGGCCCGGTGCCGGGCACCTGATGCAGGTCGACGCCGAGCTCGCGGGCCATGCGCCGCACCGACGGCGCGGCCGGCGCCAGGGGACCCGTCGCGGCGCCCGGCGCGGAGCGGCTGGACTGGAACGTGAGGACCTTGTCGCTGCGATCGGCCTCGGCCGGCGCCGCCGTCATCATCATCGGCCGATCGGTCGGCTCGTCGGATTCGCCGGCGCCCGCCGCCGCCATGAGCGGCCGGTCCGTCGGCGAATCGGCTTCGCCTGCCGCCGACATCGCGGTCGACACGGTGACCGGCGCGGCGCTACCCGCCTTCTCCACCGGGGCGGCCTTGTCCGGCTTCGCGGCCGGCGCAGCGGCGGCCGGCGCCGGGGTCGCCGCCGCCGCGCCGCTCTCGATCACAAGCACGACTTGGCCGGGCTTCACTTTGTCGCCCGGCTTCACCTTCAGTTCGGCCACGCGTCCGGCCACCGACGACGGCACCTCGAGGGTGGCCTTGTCGGTCTCCAGCTCGAGCACCGACTGATCGATCGCAATCGTGTCGCCGACCTTCACCAGCACACGCAGCACGTCGCCCGCGGCCACACCATCACCCAGGTTGGGGAGCTTGAACTCAGTCACGGAAACACCTGTGGGCGCCCCCAGCGGGCGCCCGTCGCTAGGAAACGGCGGGATCCGCCTTCTCGGGGTTGATACCCAGATCCGTGATGGCCTGCGCGACCACCTTCGGATCGATCTGCTTCTCCTGCATCAACGCATACAGGGTGGCGAGCGCGATGAAGCGCGCGTCGACTTCGAAGAAGTCGCGCAGCGCCTCCCGCGATTCACTGCGGCCGAAGCCGTCGGTGCCGAGGCTGTGCAACGGCTTGGGCAGCCACCGGTCGATCACGTCGGGCATGACCTTCAGGTAGTCGGACGCGGCCACGAACACACCCGGCGCATCCGCCGTCACCTTGGTGACGTAGGGCACGCGCGGCTTGGCCGTGGGATGCAGGCGGTTCCAGCGGTCGCAGGCATGGCCGTCCTTGTAGAGGTTGCCGTAGCTGGTCACGCTCCACACGTCGGCACCGACGTTGTACTTCTCTTCGAGGATCTGCTGGGCCTTGATCGCCTCGGTGAGGATGGTGCCGCTGCCGAAGATCTGCGCGCGCAGCTTGGCTTTCGGCTTGTCCGTGGGCTTCACCACGTAGATGCCCTTGCGGATGCCGTCCTTGGCGCCCTTTGGCATCGCCGGATG
>JBDTWC010000612.1:0-2783 GCA_040006875.1 Acidobacteriota bacterium
GGGGTGCCGTGGCGCGACATCGAAGGAGTGACGAACGCCGGATGGGTCATGGTCGTCTATGGCTCGGCCGCCGGACTGCAGACCGATGCCGCGCCGCTGCCGAAGCGTTTCCAGCTCGGCATCGACGGCGTCTTCGGCGGTCCGCGAGCGCCGGACGACATCATGGGGTGGGCGCTTGCGGCCGGCGACTTCGACGGCAGTGGGATCGATGACCTGGCGATCGGCGTTCCCGGTAAGGGCGTTGGCGCTCTCGACGGTGCCGGCATGGTGCTGGTCCTCTACGGTCAGAACGGCGGGCTCACGATTGCCGACCAGGACGTCTTCACTCAGGATTCGGTCGACGGTGGCGGCACGATGGTCGAAGTCGCCGAGGCCGACGACGGCTTCGGCACGTCGCTCGCCGCGGGGGATTTCAATGGCGATGGCGTCGACGATCTGGCGATCGGCGTGCCGATGGAGGATCTGCCCGGCGGGTCCAATCAGGGCTTCGTGCACGTGCTGTACGGCGCTTCCATCATCGGATTGCGCCTCTTCGGCAACGAAGGCTTCACCCAGACGGGGACGGACTCCGGCGACCTGACCGAGAATCAAGATCGCTTCGGCCTGCACCTGGTGGCGGGGGACCTTTCCGGCGATGGCGCCGACGAGCTCGTCATCGGCACTCCATTCGAAGACTTCGAAGGCGGAGTCACGGTCAGCGACACCGGCAGCATCACCGTGCTCTACGGCCAGGTCGGAGTCGGCCTCGAGACGCTGCTCTCGGAGTCCTACATCGAGACCGATTTCGCGGCGGGCGGAGCCATGCAGGCGTTCGACTACTTCGGTAGCGCCTTTGCCATTGGAAACTTCGTCGCCACCACGGTCGACCATCTCGATCTTGCGATCGGCATTCCCCAGGACAGCGTCTGGAACGGGTTCAGCGAGATCAGTCGGGCCGGATCGGTGATCGTCACGACGCAGAGCGGAATCTTCCTCAGCAGCGCCATTGCGCAGCGCTGGGCGCAAAGCTACGGCGGCAGCGCCGGTCTGCTCGCTCCGAACCAGCTTTATGGCTCGGCCCTCGGTGCGGGAGACTTCGACGGCGACGGCTTCGGGGATCTGGCCGTCGGGGCGCCCGGCTTCGACCTCATCGGCACCGACGACGTCGGGGCGCTGTACACGATCTACGGCGAACTCTTCGGCGATGGCTTCGAGAGTCACGACACGGCCGCCTGGTCGGCGGTCGCCCCGTAGCCCGCATCGACCCGGCTGCGGCGCCCCGAGGCGCGGAGCGCCGCCGCTCAGGTCTTCCCGGCGTCGAGGCCCTTGAGGAACGCCAGGAGGCCCTGGAAGTAGGTCTGCTGGTCGTCGTACATCGCGCAGTGGCCGCCGTTCGGGCAGAGGAGGAACTGGCCGTGCGGGAACTGGCTCGCCATCCAGGCCATGTGCTTCGGATCCATCGTGTCGTGCTGGGCGCCGATGACCAGGGTCGGAGTGGAGATCTTCTTGAGGTCGGGACTCCGGTCCCAGTTCTCGAGCTTGCCCGAGGCGCCCATCTCGCTCGGCCCCTGGAGGGGAACGTAAATCGAGCGGTTGAGCCGGGCGAAGGCGCGCAGCAGCGGATCCGGCCATTCGGCGAACGGCATGCGCAGGATGTGCTCGGTGTAGTAAGGAATTAGAAGTTCCATGTAGCGCGGCGACTCGTACTCCTGGCGGGCCTCGATCGCCTGGATCTCCTTGAGCGCCGCCGGATCCATCGCCGGCATGAGGACGTCGTGGGCATAGGCGTTGTAGGCCGGGATGCTCGACATCATGTTGGAGATCACCAGGCCCTTGAGGTTCTCGCCGTGCGCGAGCGCGTACTCGATGGCGAGGATGCCGCCCCAGGAATGGCCGAGGAGGACGAAGTTGTCCTTCGTCAGGCCGAGCGCCAGCCGCACCTGTTCGACCTCGTCGACGAAGCGCGGGATCTCCCAGAGCTCGGGCTCGTTCGGCTGGTCGCTGTAGGCCGAGCCCAGCTGGTCGTAGTAGTAGTACTCGACGCCGGCAGCGGGAAGGTAACTGTCGAACGCTTCGAAGCCTTCGTGCGAAGCCCCGGGGCCGCCGTGCAGCAGCAGCACCTTGAGTTTCGGGTTGTTGCCGACCCGCTTCGTCCAGACGGTGAAAGTGCCCTTCGGCGTCGTGATCGGAATCCGTCGCACGCCGCCGGCGAGGACGTCGGTGCGCCCGGTGTTGTCGAAGTAGTCCACTTTCGCGGCTGCCGGCGGCTGTGGGGTGGGTGGTGGGGCGGCGCAGGCGGCGAGTCCGAGGGTGAGCGTGACGATCGGCAGCGCGAGCCAATTCATGACTACCTCCGGGTCGTGCGGGTCGCTGCGGGGGTTCCAAAGGGGGATCATGTCAGAGCCGTCGAGGCCCCAGCGTCGGCGTGAGATAAACTGGCCAAAAGTTCCGCCAGACAAGCTGCCGTTTTGCCGTAAAAACTCACGCACGAGGGGATCTCACCATGAAAACGCATCGCCACAGCCGTATCAGCCTCGCCCTGATTGCCACCCTGCTCCTCGCCGCCGCGCCGTCTTTCGCCCAGCCGCCGATCTGGGAGGCCAGCTTCGGCCCGGCGATCGCCAGCTTGACCGGCCAGGACGACGCCGAGGTTAGCGTGGTGCTGAGCTTTGCGTTCCCCTACGACAACACCACCTACACCACGGTCTACGTCGGCACCAACGGCTGCATCCAGTTGGGCAGCCTCGGCACCGACAACGACATCGACTACGACCACTGGAGTTACTTCGAGGAGTTCTACGCCG
>JBDTWC010000613.1:0-2781 GCA_040006875.1 Acidobacteriota bacterium
CGTCCGCACGCCAACCTCGAAGATGTACTGCCGATCGGCAAGGCGAACCCGAAGGGCTAGCAGCCCGTTTGTCCGGCTACCTCCATGCTGCTCGCCAGAATCGTCGGCACGGTCGTGGCCACGCGCAAGGATCCACGCCTGGTCAGCAGCAAGATGCTGCTCGCTCGCGCCGTTGATCCAACCGGCAAGAACGAAGGCAATCACCTCGTGGCCCTCGACACCGTCGATGCCGGCGTGGGTGACACCGTGCTCATCGTGAGCGGCAGCTCCGCCCGCCTGGCCTCGGGCATGAAGGACATGCCGGTGGATGCGGTGGTTGTTGGCGTCGTCGACCACGTGGACGTGCCGGAGTAGCCGTGCAGATCGGACGGGTCATCGGCGACGTCGTGGCCACACGCAAGGATCCGGCCCTGGCCGGCATCACGTTGCTCATCGTGCAGCCGCTCGGCGCCACGCGCGAGCCGCAGGGGCGTCCGATCGTGGCCGTCGACAGCGTGGGCGCCGGCGTGGGCGAAGACGTGTTCTTCGTGCGCGGCAAGGAAGCGTCGTTCCCGTTCCATCCCACCGAGGTGCCGGCCGACGCCGGCATCGTCGGCATCCTCGATCACTGGACGCTCGGCGAGCGATGATCCTCGGGCGCGTCGTGGGGCAGGCCGTGAGCACGATGAAGCGTCCGCAGTTTGCGGGCGCCACCTTGTTGCTGGTGCAGCCAGAAACGCCAGACGGCGTTGCGATTGGCTCGACCATCCTGGCCGTCGATGCGATGGGCGCCGGCGTGAGCGAGCGTGTGCTGGTGGTCATCGAAGGACGCGCCGCGGGCGAAGCGCTCGGCCAGAAACATGCGCCGGTCGACGCGGCCATCGTCGGCATCGTGGACCACGTCGACGCCGTCGAGTGAGGCGTGAAAGGGCGAGTCATGGACGAACAGCTCGTGCGCGCGCTGGTGCGACAAGCCATCGCCAGACATCTCGGTCCCGGCGCGGCGGCGCTGGCGACACCCGCGGCGCCCGCTGCACGTCCAGTTCAGCCGACGCAATTCCCGCGCGCGGCCTCGCCCACGGATCGGACCGCCGACATCAGCCACTCCCGCTTCCAACTCGTTCGGCCGGTGGGTGAGGTCGATTGCCTCATCGAGCCGGCCGTCGTCTGCAACCACTGCGGCTATTGCCAGTGCTACGGGCACTGAGACCACACGTATGAAGCCTTCCGTGCTCCTCACCCGCCGTCTGCCCGCCTCGGTCCTCGATCGGCTCGGGGCCGCAAGCGACCTCGACCTGCATGCCGATCCGGTGGCCATTCCGCGCGCCGATCTGCTGCGTCGCGTCGCCGGCAAGGACGCGCTCATCTGCCTGCTCACCGATGCCATCGACGGCGAAGTGCTCGACGCGGCCGGGCCGGCGCTGAAGATCGTGGCCAACGTGGCCGTGGGCTACAACAACATCGACCTGGCGGCGTGCCGCGCCCGCGGCGTCGTCGTGACCAACACGCCCGACGTGCTCACCAACGCGTGCGCCGACTTCACGTGGGCGCTGATCCTCGCGGTTACGCGCCGCCTGGGCGAAGGCGAGCGGCAGCTGCGGGCGGGAAAGTGGGGCGGCTGGGCGCTCGACCATCTGCTCGGCATGGAGCTGCGCGGCAAACAGCTCGGCCTGGTCGGCATGGGCCGCATCGCGCGGGCGGTGGCTGACAAGGCACCGGCCTTTGGCATGTCGGTGGCCTACACCGATCAGGTGGTCAGCGACACGCCCGGCGCCACGGCGATGCCGATCGACCGGCTGCTCGCCACCTCCGATGTCCTGTCGCTACACGTCAATCTCACGCCCGCGACGACCCACCTGATGGACCAGAACGCATTTGCGAAGATGCGGCGCTCGGCTTATCTCATCAACACCTCGCGCGGTCCGGTCGTGGACGAAGCGGCGCTGGCGACGGCGCTGCGCGAAGGGCTGCTTGCCGGCGCGGCCCTCGACGTCTACGACAAGGAGCCGGTCGTACACCCCGACTTGCTCGCGCTCGAGAACGCGCTGCTCATTCCTCACCTGGCCAGCGCCACCACCGAAACGCGCACGGCCATGGCCGATCTCGCCGTGTCGAACGTGCTGGCGGTGGTCGACGGGCGGCCGGCCCTGACGCCGGTGCACTGAGGTGGCCGGCGCGGTGGCTCGACCCGGGGTGGCCGCGCCGCGCGTCCGCGTGGGGCGACCGGACCCGGCCCGGGTCGAGCGCGTGCTGCGCACGATCGCCCGCGAGATCGACGGCCTCGAGCTGCCGGCGATCGAGAAGATCTCGGACGCACAGCAGGAAGACCCGTTCCAGGTGCTGATTGCGACGCTGCTCTCGGCGCGCACCCAGGATGCGACGACGCTCGCGGCCTCGACCCGTCTGTTCAAGCGCGCCCGCACTCCGCGCACGGTGGCGGCGCTGTCGCTCGAGGAGATCGAAGCCCTGATCTATCCGGTGAGCTTCTATCGCACCAAGGCGCGCCACGTGAAGGCGGCGTGCGAGCGGCTGATCTCGGCCTACGGCGGCCGGGTGCCGTCGTCGCTAGAGGAGATGGTCACGCTGCCCGGCGTCGGCCGCAAGACCGCCTCGCTCGTGATGATCCTCGCCTTCCAGAGCACGCAGCACATCTGCGTCGACATCCACGTGCACCGCATCTCGAATCGCCTGGGCTGGGTCAAGACCGACACGCCGGCGGCCACCGAGCAGGCCCTCTATGCCGCCACCGATGCCCGGTGGTGGGCGTCGATCAACCTCTACCTGGTGACCTGGGGGCAAAAT
>JBDTWC010000614.1:0-2772 GCA_040006875.1 Acidobacteriota bacterium
GGCCGGGTTGCTGTAGAGGTCGTGTCCGCGGTAGACGGTGTGCAGCGGCTCGGTCCACTGGGGAGAGTAGGCCGCCAAGTCGGCGGCCGTGAGCACGCCGCCGTTCTCCTTGAAGAAGCGCTCGAATTCCTGTGCGATGTCGCCCTTGTAGAAGCGGTCGGAGGCGGCGTGAATCGCCGCTTCGCGCGTGGCGCCTGTGGCCTTGGCCTGGGCCTCGGCCTCGACCAGTTTGCGCAGCGTGGCGGCGTAGTCGGGGTTCTTCAGCAGGTCGCCGGCTTCGAGCGCCTTGCCGCCGGGCATGAAAATCCTGGCGCTGGTGGGGTAGCGCGAGAGGTTCTTGGCGCCGCGCGCGATCGACTGCGCCAGCAGCGGATCGATGGGATACCCGTGCTCGGCGTAGTCAATCGCCGGCGCGAACACCTCGGCCAGCGTCATCGTCCCGTACTTTTCGATGATCGACAGGTAGCCGCCGATGTTGCCGGGCGTGATGCCGGCCTTGTAGCCGGCGTTGAGCAGGTCGGGCGTCATCTCCGCAGGCACGAGCTTCTTAGGCGCCGCGCCGGCCATCGACACCGACCACACCTTGCCGGTGGCCTTGTGGAACACGGTCATGAAGCCGTTGCCGCCGATGCCGTTCATCTCGGGTTCGCCGAGCGCCGACATGGCGCCCATGGCCGCCACCGCGTCGAAGGCATTGCCGCCCTTGAGCAGGATCTGCATCCCGGCCGACGAGGTGATGGGATGGCCGCTCGTGACCAGGCCGTTGCGGCCGGCTACGGCCGGGCGTGCCAACTGCTGCCGGCTCGATGCGGGGGCCTCGGCCGCTTGCTGCTGGCCCACGAGCAGCGCACTACCAGCCGCAAAAACCAACGCTGACGCCGCAAGCACGCTACGGATTCGCATCGCAAGCCTCCCGGGAAATGAGTCAGTAGAGTATAGGAGCAACGTCAGCTCGAACGGCGCGTGACGAGCCGCCCAGGGGCCGGGTGTAAGCTAGGCCCCGGCGCCGGGGGCACCCGCCATGCCGGCCGCCGATTCAGCGGAGGACACCATGGCTCGTGTGCGCACGGCGTCGGCGATTGCGGTTGGAGCGGCGGCGCTCTTCTTTCTCTCGGCCCGGCCGACCACCCAGCAGTTCGGCTCGATAACGTTTCCCACCTCGGGAGCCGCTGCCGCGCAGGACGCGTTCCTCACGGGGGTCAAGGCGCTCCACAATTTCCAGTTCGACGAAGCGGCCGTGATCTTCAAGCAGGCCGAGACGGCGGATCCGAAGTTCGCGCTGGCCTACTGGGGCGAGGCGATGAGCCACAACCATCCCCTGTGGGCGCAGCAGGACGTGGCCAAGGCGAAGGAAGCGCTCGACCGGCTCGCGCCGTCGCACGAGGCACGCCTGGTGCTGGCCAAGCTGCCCAAAGAGAAGGCGCTGCTCGAGGCGCAGCAGGTGCTCTTCTTCGCCCCCGGCGACAAGCTGGCGCGCGACATCGCCTACTCGAACGCGATGGCCCGGATGTCGGCGCAGTGGCCCGACGACAACGAGATCAGCATCCTCTATGCGCTGTCGCTGCTCGGTCAGGTGCGGCCGGGCGACGCGGGCTTCCGCCGTCAGGCGCGGGCGGCGTCGATCGCCGAGCGGATCTTCAAAGCGAATCCGAACCATCCGGGCGCCGCGCACTTCATCATCCACGCGTTCGACGATCCGGATCACGCGCCGCTGGCGCTCGATGCGGCCAACGCCTATGCCAAGATCGCGCCGTCGGCGGCGCACGCGCTGCACATGCCCTCGCACATCTACGTGCAGCTCGGCATGTGGCCGCAGGTGGCGGCGTCAAACGTCGATGCCTACCGGGCGGCGGTGGATCTGAATGCGAAGATGAAGCTGTCTGAAGGGCGCGAAGACTTCCACACGTTGGGCTGGCTCGGCTACGCCAACTTGATGATGGGCAAGACCGACGACGCGAAGAAGAATGTCGACGCGGCCAAGGCCGCCGCCGATCGTAATCCCGACAACCGCGGCATCCGCGACGGCTATCTGGGCATGCGCGCACGCTACATCCAGGAGACGGCGCAGTGGGAGAAGCTGGAGCTGCCGGCTCCGGCCGCGGCCCCCGCCGCCGGCGATCACGCCAGCATGCCCGGGATGAGCATGCCCGGCATGGCGATGCCCGGTAGCGCCACGGGCGTGTCTGAAGGCAGCGCCACGTGGATCTACATCGTCGGCGTGAGCGCCGCCAAGCTCGGCGATCGCGCCACCGCCGAGGCCGCCCTGGCGCAGTTGAAGGGCATCCGCGAGCGCGCGCAGGGCAGCGCCAATGCCTACGCCGCACGGCCGCACGCCATTCGCGAGAAGCAGCTCGCGGCCCTCATCCGCGCCACGCAGGGCCAGCTCGATCAGGCCGCCGTGCTGGCCAGGGAAGCCGTGGACATCGAGCTGACGATGGCCGCGCCGTCGGGGCCGCCCGAGCCGATCAAGCCGGCCTTTGAACTCTACGGCGAGATCCTCGCAGAAGCCGGTCAGCACAAGGAGGCCGCCGCGGCCTTCGAGCAGGCGCTGCTGCGCACGCCCAACCGCACGCCGTCAGTGAAGGGTCTGGCCCAGGCGCAGGCGAAGCTCAAGGGGTCGATGGACTAGCGCGTTCGGGTCCTGGTCTCCGGCCTGAGAGACGCGCCTACGGCTCGTGAAGTAGGATGCGTGGCATGTCGCCCAAGGCCGCGTGCCACGTATCGGTCGTTCTTGCGCTGTTGATCCTGCCCGCGTGCACGCCGGCGCCAGCG
>JBDTWC010000615.1:0-2765 GCA_040006875.1 Acidobacteriota bacterium
ACGTCGTCGTCGTGATGCGTGCGTGGCGTGATGTCGATGTTGACGCCGATGTTCTCGTAGTTGAAGGACGTGATCGGCTGCGACTGCACGCCGCCGGCGGCAATCGGCGCGAAGGTGGTCACCGGCACCGGCACGCGCTCGCCGAAGCGCGCCTGGGCCGAGATGCCTTCCGAGGTGCGCAGCTGCGGATTGGCCAGCGTGCGCGTGTTGGTGTCGCTCTTCAGCAGGCGATAGAAGAGACCCGGCAGGTTGGTGAGGAACACATCCGAGGTGGTGAGGTTGCGCAGCTCGCGCAGCGTGAGCGAGTCGCCGCCCACCGCCACCTGCCCGTCGATGCCGGTCGGTGCTTCGGTGGGCGAGGCGATCTGCAGGCCGTAGTCCTTGAGACGGGTCCGGTCGACCTCGAGCAACTCGACGTCGATGACCACTTCCGGCCGCGCTTTGTCGATGGCCTGGATGATGCGGCCGGCCGCCGCCACGCGCTCGGGTGTGTCCTTGATGGTGATGGCGTTGCTGCCGGCCACCGGCGCCAGTCGGCGCGCGTCGACGACGATGCGCAGCACGTCGACCGTCTCTTTCAAGTCGGCGTTGCTGAGGAAGAAGGTACGCACGATCTCTTCTTCGTACTCGCGGCGCTTGGCGGCGGTGTCGGGCACGACCGCGATGGTGCGCGGCGCGGTCACGCGCCAGAAATTGCGGGTCACGGTCCCGACCGAGTTCAGGGCTTCGGCGAGCGGCGCCTTGCGCAGGTCGATGCTCACCGTGGTGTCGCGGAAGGCCGGATCGAAGACCACGCTGAGGTTGGCGAACTTGCCGATGGCCGTGAAGACGTCCCTGGCGGAGGCCTCGCGGAAGATGAGGGAATCGGGCAGGGACACATCGGAAGGCACATCGGCGCCAGGCAGCGGCGCGGCCAGGCTGTCCCTGATGAGCGCCTCGAGCGTGGTCTTGCCGCCGCGGTCATTGGCCACTTGCGTGCGCATCTGGGCGCGGAGCGTGCGCAGCTCGTTCTGGATGTCGCCGCTGGCCGGATTCAACTCGGCCGCGAGCTGGTATTCGATCAGCGCTTCTTCGGTGTGATTGGTGGCGGCGTGGCGCCGGGCGCGCGCGAAGTGGTCTTGGGACGCTCTGAGCTTGGCGCGATCGAGCGAGAGGCGCACGCTTCGATCGTTGGGCCGCGCCCGGGCGGCCTTGGTGTACTCCGCCACCGCGAGGTCGTAGTCCTGCTGCTGCTCGGCCAGGTTCGCCTGGCGCAGGGCGGTGGTCGAGGCGCACGAGAAGGTCAGCAGCCCGGCGAGCAGGACGCCAGTGACGCGAGCGTAGCGGCGGTGGCTAGCGGCCATTGATGACATCCACGCCTTTGGGGACGCGGAACGCGAAGAGTGTATCGGGCGGGCCCAGGTTTTCCTGCAGGTTCGTGAAGGCGAACGACGACCGGCCGCCCTGTCGATCGAGGGCCACGAGGTGGCGGATCTGGAACGTGACCGGGTCGACGGCCACGGCCAGCCACTCGAAATCAGGGTCGGGCCGCTTGGCCACGAGTTTGAGGCCCACAAGGCCCGCGGCGGCGCCGGCGACCTCGGTGGCCGAGGCGTCGAAATCGCGCACCAGATTGGCCTCCCCGGTCAGGAACAGCGCGGGGGTGGTGTCGGCGCCGGTGGGCGCGGCGCTGACCATGACTTGCTTGTCGGCAGGGAAGTAGGCGTAGATCTTCACGCCGTCCGAGACGAACTCTTTCTTTTCAGGGGCGGTATAGACCCAGCGCATCTTGCCTGGACGCTTGATCGTGACGGTGCCGCGTTCTGAGGTCTTGGTGCGCAGCACTCCGCCTTCGTAGGTCTGCGTGAACGCGCCCTCGAAGTCGTGCACGGTGTCGTAGTGGGCTTGCACCTTGCGGGCCAGCGCGGCCGGCTCAAGTGCCGAGGGGGGCGGCTGAGCGGGCTCGGCAACCGCGGCGGCAGCGGCGCAGAGAAGCGCCACGGTGAGCAGGCGCCCCGCTGAGCAGTGCCGGATGGTCACGGTTTCAGTATACGGGGTTGTGGAGGAGTGGGGCGGGTGTTGGTGGACGGCAGGAGGATCGCACTCCTAACCGCCGCGTTGCGAACGCTCCCGGCAAATCGCGCCAAGCCGCGGCGAAGTCGAGGGCTAGACGCCGTTCAACTGCCAGGACCACTCCACGCAGGTAACGCATGTTTGCGCACCAGTCCGCATGGCCCCGCAGGGCGGATGGGCACAAATGCGGGCACATTGACTTCGGCGAAGCCGCGAGACCCAAACGACGGAGTCTCCGGCACTGCGCCGAGCCGCCGCTTGCTACCCACGCCGCGGTCGGTCGCGCCACGACATTCGAGGGTGTGGAAACGCCGGCGGTCCGGGTAACGTTGAGCCTGACAGGGCGGTAGTGATGAGGTGGGCCGACACGGACCCCACTCGGAGTAGGACAGCAATGCAGCAGAAGATCGTCGGAGCCTGCGTGGGCATTCTGATGTCGGCGTGGTCGGCGGATGCGCAATCCGTGCCTACGTCCCGGCTCGCTGTGGCGAACTGGCACACGGCCGGCGTGACGCCCAACGGCGGCATTCCCGCCCGCGCCACCATCTGCGCCACCATCCCGGCCGCCACCTTCAACAACGGGGCGAATGACGCCTCGGCGCGTATTCAAGCGGCCGTGAACGCCTGCCCGGTGGGCCAGACGGTGCTCCTGGGCGCCGGGACGTTCAAGGTGCTGTCTGTCATCACGATCAACAAAGGCATCACGGTGCGTG
>JBDTWC010000616.1:0-2758 GCA_040006875.1 Acidobacteriota bacterium
GATTGGCGCCGCGGCGATGGATGGCGATGGCATCGTCGTAGAGCGCCGCCGCCTGTGCGTAGTCGCCGCGCGTCTTGGCCAGGATCGCGCAAGTGTTGGCGTGCGCCGCGATTTCGCGCTCGATCCCCGCCGCGCGGGCGCGGCCGAGGCCGCCCTGCGCGCATTGCTCGGCTTCGCCGTAGCGCCCCAGGTCCTTAAGCACCAGGGCGAGGGTGTTGAGCATCGCCCGTTGGCCGGGCGCATCGCCGGCAGCTTCGGCGGCGGCGAGCGCGTCGCGCGCGAGTGCTTGCGCGGAGTCGAGCTCACCGCCGCGGTAGTGCAGGATCGCCGCGGCCTGGAGCAGCGCGCAGCGCGCTGGCGAATCGGCGGCGGTTGCCGACAAGGCCGCCGCGACCAGCGCCGTCAGCTCGCGCGTCCGTCCTTTCGCGGTGCCGAACTCCGACCAGGCGCGCGCCGATCCGGCCAGGCGGACGGTGTCGCCGCGCGCCACGAGGGTGCTCCATGCGCCGCGGCAGTTTTCGAAATCGAGAGCGACCTGCTGCAGCAGATCGGCGATGCCGTCCGCGCTCGCCGCCGAGCAGGCCTGCAACAACGCGGCGTAGTGCTCGCCGTGACGGCGCTCTGCCTCGGCGCGTCGCGACTCGTCGGCGGCCAATTGCTCGGCGGCAAACTGGGCCACCAACGGATGGAGGTCGAAGCGGCCGTTGCCGAGCACCTGCACGAGCGAGCGCTCGAGCAGTCGGGCCAGCACGACTGCGGAGCACTGGGTCACGGCGAGCGCCGCCGAGCGCGAGAAGCCGCCCCGAAACACGCTCAGCTGCGCCAGCGCGCCTCGTTCGCGAGGGCTCAGCAGTCCCCAGGACAATTCCAGCGACGCCCGCATGCTTTCGTGGCGCGCGCCTTTCGGCGCCCCGCCGGCCACCAGCGTGTCGATCGAGCTGCGCAGATCGGCCAGGACCGAGCCGACATCGTGCTGCGCCAGGGCGCCGGCAGCGAGCTCGATCGCCAGCGGCCAGCCGCCGAGTAGCCGAACCAGCTCCAGCGCGGCCAGCCACTGCGCCGCCAGGTCGAATTCCGGATTCAAGGCGAGCGCGCGCGCCTCGAGCAGGCGCATGGCGTCGAACGCGCGCACCTCGTCGACGTTGTCGAAGACGTCGCCCGCGTCGGGCGCGGCCATCCCCTCGAGGGTATAGGTACGCTCACCGGGCATGGACAGCGGCGCGCGCGAGGTCACGAGCCAGGTGACGTGCGGCGCCGCACGAACCAGCCCGGCCAGGAGCGCCGTCAGGTCGCCCAGATGCTCGGCGTTGTCGAGGACGATCAGCGCCTCGCGTGCGGCCAACGCGGCAGCCAGCTGGGTCGCGATGTCGCGTTGCGGCGCCAACGTCAATCCGATCAGCTCGGCGAGGCGCGGCAGCGCATCGGCGGCGATCGACAGGTCGGACAGTGCCACCCAGGAAACGCCGTCGCGCCATGACGAGGCCAGCTGCCGGCTGAGCTGGCGCACGACGCGACTCTTGCCGACGCCGCCCGGCCCGGTCACGGTGATGACCGCGCCCCCGGCCTTTCGGAGCATCGAGCCGAGCTGCTCCAGCTCGAGCTCGCGGCCGATGAATGCGTCGCGCGTCGGCGCCTGCTGCGCCACCGCGTTTCCCGCGAGGCCTTCGGCCAAGGCGCGCAGCGCCTGTGCAGGCTCGGCACCGAGCTCCTGCATCAGCCGAGCGCGGAACTGCTCGAACAGGCGCCGGGCGTCGCCGGTGCGGCCGCGCTCGACCAGGCACCGCAAGTGCGTGGCCAAGGCCTGCTCGTCGAGCGGGTCGGCGGCGAGCATCGTCTGCGACAGCTCGAAGCGTTGATCGAGCGACGTGCCCGCGGCCGCCAGGCAGACCAGCGCCGCCTCGCGCCAGCGCGTGTGCAGCGCGGCGCGCTCGAGCTCGACCCACTCCTGGAATGCCGGGAAGCCGGCGAAAGTCATGCTGGCGAGGAGCGGCCGCCGGTACCCGGCCAGATTCGCCGCGTTGCTGCCCGTGTGCAGGGCCTGGCGCAAATCGGCGACGTCGGTGGGCAGATCCAGGCGCACGCGTCTGCGCTCCGCGGCGAGCGCAGGCGCAGCGCCCCAACCGCTCAGCAGCCCGCGCACGCGGTAGAGATTGACGCGCAGGTTGTGTTGCGAAGCGCCGTCATCGGCATCGGGCCACATCAGCGTGCACAGCCGGTCGCGCGCGACCCAGTCGCCTTGCAGTGCCAGAAACGCGATGGTCCAACCCGGCAGCGTGCTGGGCAGATCTCTCCGTCCCTCGGCGTTGCTCCAATGCGGCGTGTCGAGAAGGTGAAGCATGGCCAGGCGACAGGGGTGCTGCTGGCGCGGATTGTCGCGCGGGCCGCGCCGGCGATTGACGATGAATTGACGCACGGCGCCGACACTGGCCGCGATGCTCGATCTCACGCCGGCCGATCGGCCCCTCGCCAGTTACGTGCTGCGCATCCGCGGCCGGCCTGCGGTCGTGCGCTATGAGCTCCACGACGTGCGGACGGGCGCGCGACGCGTCTTCGTTCGGTTCGATCGTCTGGTCGCCTTCCTGCGCCAACGTGGCCTCGAGGCCGCCGTGCCCGAGACGGATTCGGGCTTCGAAGGCTGAGCGCCGCTCGGCGCAGGGCGTCGAGAGGAACGCCGGCTCGCCTCTGCACGGCGAGGTTCAGTGCCCGCCCCACACCTCGTCGGCGACCTCGACTACGAGACGCAGCTTGGCGCGCTGCG
>JBDTWC010000617.1:0-2755 GCA_040006875.1 Acidobacteriota bacterium
CTTTCTGCGGCGCCATCAGCGCGCGAATCTCGTCGCGGCCCATCGGCCCGCGTAGATACGACATCGACCAGCGCGATTGCAGCAACACCGGCGCGCTGTCATGCACGTTATGCAGCAGGAACACGCGCTTGTCGAGACCGGAGAGCAGCGTGTCGAGGCCCTGCCGATCGAAGCCTTGACCGGAGCTCGAGGCCACGCCTTCGAGGCCGTCGAGAACCCGCGCCTTGTCGCGCTCGGTCTGCAAGCGGCCGAGGAACCACGTGCCGGCGTTCGACAATGCCTTGTAGTCGAGATCGACGGGATTCTGCGTCGAAAGCACGCAGCCCAGACCGAAGGCGCGCGCCTGTTTGAGCAGCGTGAGGAGTGGCGTCTTGCTCGGCGGGTTGGCCGTGGGCGGCATGAACCCGAAGAGCTCGTCCATGTAGAGCACCGCGCGCAGGGAGGTCGTGCCGCGCAGCCCGCGCACCCACGCCAGCACCTGCTCGAGCAGCAGCGCCACGAAGAACATCCGCTCAGCATCGCCAAGATGCGCGATCGAGACGATCGCGATGCGCGGCTTGCCGGTGGGGCTGTAGAGCATGCGGCCGATGTCGAGCGGCGCGCCTTCCAGCCAGGTGGCAAAACCGGGCGCGGCCAGCACGTTGTTCAAGCGCATGGCCAGGCCGAAGCGATCGTTGGCGGGGTAGAACGACTCGAGATCGAGCACGCCCACCTTGGTGACAGGCGGCGTCTGCACCTGGCTGATGAGCGTGGGCAGGTCGAGGTTGCGGCCGTTGCGCCACGCCTCCTGCAGCAGCGTCGACACCAGCACGTGCTCGCGACTCGTGGTCGGATCACCGGTGACGCCGGCGAGCGAGAGCAAACTCGTCGCGACCGACTGCACCCGCGCGGCCAGCAGCTCGGGCTCGTCGGCCACGGCCTTGGGCGGCGCATTGAAGGTCTCGAGGATCGAGAGGGGCAGACCGGCGCGGCTGCCGGGCGTGTAGATCGAGACGTCGGCGGCGGCCTTGAGACGCGCGATGCGGGCGCCGTCCTGGTTCCAGTCGGCCAGGCCGGCCTTCCACTTGTCAGCTTCCTTGACGGCGAACTGGTCGATGGTGAGCTGCTGCGTGCGCGCCTCGTCCGGATTCACCCACGGCGCGAACTCCTGCGCGCTCAGACCCGGGAAGGTGAGCATCAAGTTCGCGAGGTCACCCTTGGGATCGATCGCGAGCACGGGCAGGCCATCGATGGCGGCCTCTTCGATGATCGTGATGCCGAGGCCGGTCTTGCCGCTGCCGGTCATGCCGATGCACACGGCATGCGTCAGCAGGTCGGAGGAGTCGTAGAGCACGGTGTCGGCCGTGCGCTTCCGGGTGGTGGGATCGTAGTGGCGACCGAGGTAGAAGAGACCGAGCTGCTCGTAGTCCATCTCATCGGCCATTCTACCGGCCTTTACACCTCCAGCCCCACCGAACGCATGAGCGCGAGGGCGTTGCTCGTGCCGACCACGCCGGCGCGCAACCGGTAGTCGAATTCGAGCCCGCCTTGCTCGAAGCGATCGGCGAAATGATGATTGGCCGCCTGGCCGCCGAGCGCCGTGGCCAGATCGGTGAGCGCCAGGTCGTGGGTCGTGGCCATGCCCAGCGCGCCGAGCGCGAGCAGCCCGCGCAGCACGCCTTCGGCGCCCTGCCGCCGGTCGTGGGAGTTGGTGCCGGCCAGCAGCTCGTCGATGAGGAAGAGCGTGGCTGGGCCGTCGGTACGGGTCGTCCGAGCCTGCTCGACGATCTGACGCAGCTTGGTGATCTCGGCGAAGAAGCGTGAGCGGCCTGACTGGAGCGAGTCCTGCACGCGGAGCGTGCCGGCCGGTTGCAGCGGCGTGAGGCTCATGGCGCGCGCGCTCACCGGCGCGCCGGCATGGGCGAAGACCACGTTCAGGCCGACCGCGCGCAGCCATGTGCTCTTGCCCGACATATTCGAGCCGCTGATGATGAGCAGGTGCGGCGCCGCGCCGCCGAGCGCGATGTCGTTGCCGATGGCGCTGTCGGGCGGCAGCAGCGGATGCGACAGCTCACTCGCTTCAAGCCGCGGCGCGCCGGCGACGAACGTGGGGAACACCGCTCCGGGGTGTTCCGCGGTGTAGGTCGCGAGCGCGGCCAGCGCTTCGAGCTCGCCGAGGGCCGCGATCCACCCGGGCACGGCGCGTCCGGCCCGCTGCCGCCAGCGGTCCACGGCCCATGCCAGATGGGTCGCCCAGAAGAGCAGCACCGACAACGGCCCGAACAACTGATTCTGACGCGACGTCAGCAGCTCGACCAGACGCGTGAGCCGCGCGATTTCGGCCGACGCCGGCAGTCCACTCGCGGCGAGCCGCTCCTGCACGGCGGCGAGCGCCGGCGCGGTGAAGGTCTCCGCCTCGATGCGGGCCACGAGCGAGGCCGCCAGCGCCAGATCGCGCGCGCGGGGCTCCACTTCGCCGATCGCGTGCAGCACGCGACGCCGCAGCGCCCAACCAAGCACGGCCTGCATGACCAGAGTGCCACCGAGCCACGGCGGCGGCTCGCCGGCCTTGATCCACAGCCCGAGGCCCGTGACCGTGGCCGCCGAGAGGACGACGAGCAGCACCGGCGCCCACGCCGGCGGCGGACGCGTGGGCGCACACGCCCACGCGCTCAGCGCGTCGGTCGAGGCCGCCCCTGGCAGGTCTGGACCGCGCGCGGCCTCGTCTTCGCGGAGCGCGTGGCGCGCCGCCAGTTCGGCCACTGCGGCTTGCCTC
>JBDTWC010000618.1:0-2751 GCA_040006875.1 Acidobacteriota bacterium
GCTGCTCACCGACGGCTCGGTGATGTGCCAGCAGGAAGGCGGCGTGCGTTGGAAAAGGCTAACGCCCGATGCCTTCGGGAGCTACATCAACGGCAGCTGGTCCGAGCTGGCGCCGATGCACTGGACGCGGCGCTACTACGCCTCGGCCGTCTTGCAGGACGGACGGGTCATCGTCTGTGGCGGTGAATACAGCAATGCCGGCGGCTGGACCGACAAGACCGAGCTCTACGAGCCGCGCACCGACACCTGGACCGAGATCGACCCGCCGCCGGGCTGGGGCGGCGTGGGCGACGGGGCGTGCGCAGTGCTGCCGGACGGGCGATTCTTCCTCGGGCACTTCGGCTCGTCGAAGACCGCCATCTACGACCCCGACACGAACATGTGGACGGCCGGTCCGCTCAAGGGATCGTCGTCGTCGGAGGAGAGCTGGGTGCTCATGCCCGACGACACCGTCGTCACGGTGCGCTGCAACAACGCGCAGATTGCCGACAAATACGACCCGGCCTCGAACACCTGGCTCAGTGCCAGCACGCTGCCGGTGAACCTGATCGAATTGTCGTCACACGAAATTGGTGCCGGCGTGCTCCTGAACGACGGCCGCGCCTTCTTTGCTGGCGCCACCAACCACACGGCCCTCTACTCCGCGCCGGCGATCCGGGCACGTGGGCCGCTGGCCCCGACTTCCCCAACGATCCCAGCGGCCAATCGGTGGGCTGCAAGGACACGCCGTCGTGCCTGCTCACCAACGGCCGCGTGCTCGTGGCGGCCGGTCCAGTGGACGGCTCGGGGTGGCTGACGCCAACCCTGTTCCACGAGTTCGACGGGTCGTCGCTCGGGCGCGTGCCGGACCCGCCCAATGCCACCGGCGTGCCCTACATCGGCCGTCTGCTGCTGCTGCCGACGGGGCAGGTGTTGTTTGCGGCGCAGACCGACGCGGTCTACGCGTATTCGTACTTCTCGTGTCCCGACGCGGCGTGGCGGCCGCACATCACCTCGGCCCCGGCCAGCGTCAGCACCTACTTCAGCTACTCACTGTCGGGGCGCCTCTTCAACGGTATGTCCCAGGCCGTTGGCTACGGCGACGACGCCGCGGCGGCGACCAACTACCCGCTGGTGCGGATCCGGCATCTGGCGACCGGAAGGGTGCGCTACTGCCGCACCTTCGACCACTCCACGATGGGGGTGGCCACGGGCAGCGCCATCGTGTCCACGAACTTCAGGGTGCCGGGAAATCTCGAGGAGGGCGCCTCGGAGCTGTGTGTGATCGCCAACGGCATCTCGTCGCCGTGCGTGCCCATTCACGTGCACTCGCTCCGCCTCAGTGTCGATGAGTGGGCCGTCTGGGTGCGCCTGATCGGGAGTCTGGCCGACGGCGACCTGTGGGTGCTAGGACCGAACGGACCCATTCCGGTGGACCCGTGGGGGCCGAAGTACGCCGAAGCCGCGCGGGAGGCCAGAGATCAGGTCGTGAAGGGCCTGCGTGCCTTGACCAAGCTCGGCGACGACGTGGCCGCCTTGCGCAACGGCGCGGCCATGAAGACGCCGCTGGCGCCCGACGAGGGGAGCCCCGAGGCCGAGGAAATGGAGCGTGAGGCGAAGGAGCGCCTGCGCCGCTTCCAGGACACCTAGCCCCTACTCAAAACGGTCGACGGGCGTTGGGGCCCGTCGACTGCGCCGCGCAACTTCCTCACTGACTTCGAGCTGATGATCGTCCTCGCCGCGCTGCGTGGCGGCGAGGACGCTTACGCCATCCAGATCGCGCGGGAGGTCGAAGCCACCGCCGGACGATCGGTGCAGTTGGGCGCCGTCTACACTGCCCTCAAGCGGCTGGAAGACCAGGGCCTGGTCGAGTCGTGGACCGGCGCCCCCGCGGCCGAGCGGGCGAAGCGCTACTTTCGAGTCACGTCCCGAGGAATGGCTGCCGCTCGCAGCACACGACAGGCGCTCGTGGTGCTGCGGAGTGGGTTTTCCCAGTTGAAGGAGCAACCGTCATGATGCGCAGCAGCTTCTGGGTGAGGAGGGCGGTTCGGCTGGTCGAGCGGTGGGCGCCCGACGGCGACACGCTCGCTGGGCGGGGCGCCAGGCCAGGCTCAATGGCGGTGGCTTTAGCTCTGCTAATTCTTCCTTCCTACCTCGTCGGATGAGCCGAACGAGGGCTCACCGTCCCGGCGTCGGACCAGCCGCCAGCAGATTGCGCCACCGCGATGCAGGCCATCGCCGCTGCCAGGACGCTGCAACCAAGGCGATCCAGGCTGAAGATCTCGACGCGGTCGAGAAGCATGCGGCGACGATCGGCGACGCCTATCCGGTCGGCGAGCGCTACTGGGCCGCCAAGTCCGATGACGTCGTGCCGCTGGTGCGAACGACGGCCAAGACCGCGTCGGACACGCGGGTCTCCGCACAGCAGCACAGCCTCGCGCGCGTGGCCTATTCGGCCAAGGACTGACTGGCTCGTGCGCGAGTTGCCACAGCGCGCATCGCGAGAAGCTGCCGGACGGGACCTTCCAGATCGAGTAGGCCCGACGGCACAGCGGAAACAGACGCAAGAAAGGCCCGGCCCCTTTCGGGAACCGGGCCTACTTGTTGCTGGGTCAGTCACCTCGCCTGATGCGTGGCTCGGTGACAGACCCTGCTAGCGGCTGGTGGTCGGAACTTTCAGCTCACCGAGCTTGGCCAGCATGTCTTCGGCCGACGTCGCCGGCTTCACTTCCTTCTCGATGTAGGCGATCTTGCCGCCCTTGTCGATGTAGA
>JBDTWC010000619.1:0-2743 GCA_040006875.1 Acidobacteriota bacterium
TCTTGTTCGTGCCGGCACGTCACGCCGACATGAAGAAGTCCGACTGGTCGCCGGTGCCGGCGCCAGACACCCTGGTCGATACGGAAGGCCTGGTCTCGGGGAAGACGCACGCGTGGAGTCTCTCAGGTCTGGATCTCGAGATCGGCAAGGGCAACGGCATCACCATGTTCGAGAACCAGTCCGTCGATTCGAGCGGGCGCCTGGCTGATCCGAAGAGCCTGAGCGACGCCGCTGCATGGCTCGACTGGCGCCGGATTCCGGACTTGTCGCGCATCGCCAAGGGCGCGAAGCTCCGCGCCAGCTACAAGAAGATAGGCCTGAACGTGTTGGGGCGCATCCATTTGCGCGGCGGTGAGCTGCGCGGCGCCACGCCGAAGGATCCTGGGGGGGTGGCGACGCCGTGGACCTTCAGCGACGGCTTCAGCCAGGTCATCACCGACCGCTTCGAGTTTCACTGTGAGGTAGCCGGCAGCGCGCTCAAGGCGCACGGCTACGCCGGCAGCCGGCGTCAGTCGATTGGCCTCAGCGGTGCAGCCAGCAAGTCGATTCGGCTCACCGTCGTGCACGAAGCCACGCCGTCGGCGACCGCACTGCATACCGCCGCGCAGAGGAAGAAGGCCGCGAAAGGTGCCGGTCAGCAGCTACCGCATTACACGGCGTTCTACGGCGCGATCGAAGGCGCAGCGGTGGGTGCACTGGGCGCGCCTCGAGCTGGAGCGTCGATCGACAACTCGGCCCAGCGCCCGATCATCGATACTCCGACGTGCCCGCCCGCGCTGCTCTAGCGCCCGGCGCTTCCAAGGCACTCGAGCCGCGGGAGGGCGCGGCGCCGGTGCGCCTGGATCGCTATCAGCGACGATTCGGCGGCCTCGGCACGATCGTGACACTCGAGAACGGCCGCGCCTTCACCGCGGCGCACTGCCTGGCGAAAGTCGACGGTACTCCCGGCGTGATACTCGGCGTCGGCGCGCGCTGTTGGCGGGTCGTGAAGCGCTGGTCGCCCGCCCGCCTCGACTTGGCGCTGCTCGTGGCCGTTGACGAGCAGAGCGCCCGGCGTAACGCGAGCGTCTTACGGTCTGACTCGCCGGCCGCTGGTTCAACTGTCGCCACGGTTGCTCGCGTGCAGGTGGGATCAGGGGTGCAGTTGGTAGGTCACACCGGACGGAGATTCCAGACGAGAGCTGCCCGCGTGATTGCCGTCACGGCCACGACGGCCACTGCTGTCGTCACGCATCGCACCGGCGTGTGCGGGAACGACAGCGGCGGGCCGGTGTTGGTAGACGGCGTGCTCGTCGGCATCGTGACGCATCGGACTGGCGCGGCCGTGTCGCCGCAGTGCTCGTGTCAGGTGGTGTTCACGCGGCTGGATTCAAGTCAGGTGCGGAGACTGATTCGCGCGGCCGGCGCTGAGTGACTTGACGGACGTGTCTAGCGGCCGTCGTCGCGACGGCGAGTCACCTGATCCCACACCGCCGCGGCGCCCCCGCCCACGATGCCGCCGATGAGCGCGCCCTTCTTGCCCTTGGCGACGCCGCCGATGGTGGCGCCCACCGCCGTGGAGCTGGCGATGATGACGGCGCTCTTCTGCACCGAACGCGTGGCCGGCTCGACCTCGCGGGCCGGAGCGCGTCGGGCAGCCGGCGTGGGTTCATACGACACGGGCACCGCTCGCGGGCGATAGACCTCGACGGTTTCACCCACGGGCACGGCCGGCTGATAGGGACGGGCCGTCGTGAAGGCCGCGCGTGTGACGGTGGCTGCGCTCGGCGCCACCGGCGCAGCGGCGACCTCGCTCACGCACGCGACCGACTCCGCGGTGGTCGTGGTGCCTTGGCGTACGACGGCGCGCTGACCTGGCTCGCACGCCACTTCGAACGCGGTGGCGTCGTCACTCGCGGGAGCGGCCGCAAACGACGTCTGCGCGAAGGAGGACGCCGGCGTCGATGCTCGCATCGCGCCGCCGGCGTAGAACGACGCAACGATGGCCGCCGTGCCCAACGCTCCAACGACCCATCCTGGTAAGTGACGCATGGCCAATCCTCCTGCGCGTTGATGTATCAAGGAGCATGCCGTGCGCCGATGGCCTCGCGGTCGAGCGGATGCGCGCGAATCGTTGGGAAATGTGCAGGACTCTACGGCTGACGCGGCGATCGGCTGGGACCACTGTCCGGTCGCGAGTACAGCCCGACCTATAATCGTGAGGTGCGGCAAGCGTGTGTGCTGGTGTGTCTCGCGGCGGGGCTCGTGGCCGCGCCACCTCTGCGCGCGAGCGACCAACTGCGCCTCAGCTATCGCGCCGGATTGGTGCAGCCCGGGGATGTACTCCGCCTCGCGGTGGCGGCGCCCGTCGACGTGTCAGCGGTGACGGCGACCTGGCACGACCGCGAGGTGCCGTTCGTGCGTGACGCCGACGGCGTGTGGCGTGCGCTCCTCGGAGTCGACGTCGACGCCGCGGTCGGCGCCAAGCCGCTGCGCCTGACGGGCGCGCGCGCAAGCGGCGTCAGCGTCGCCTCCAGCGAGACGCTGACGATTGCGCCCAAGGCGGTGCGCACCCGCCGCATTCGCGTGAATCCCAAGTTCGTCGTGCCGCCGAAGAGCGAGATGCCGCGCATCGAACGCGAGACCAAGCTGCTGAACGCCGTGTTCCGAACGACGAGCAAAGAGCGTTTGTGGGCCTTGGATGCCGTGCGTCCGGTCGAAGGCGTGGCGGCATTCGAGGCAATGGTGAATGCTGCCCGCGCGG
>JBDTWC010000620.1:0-2741 GCA_040006875.1 Acidobacteriota bacterium
CCAGCATGTCGCCCATGCCGAGACCGCCGGCTTTGCTCATGGCCATGCCGAACTCGGTCTGCATGGTCGAGTTCATGGTCGAGGCGCCGAGACCGAAGCCGCCTTCCTCTTCCTCGTCACCGGCGCGCACGTCGCGCATCATCTCGGTCAGCAGCATCCCCTCGAACTGCTGCACGAGCGTGAGCATCTGCAGCCGCTCGGCCTCCTTCGGCGATGGCGCCGCAGCGGGGGCGCCTCCGGCAACGAGCTTGGCTTCGCTGATGGTCATGACGTGATCCTGAACAGCGCGCAGCAGGCGCTAGAGAATGACGATCTCGGCGCGCAACGCGCCGGCGGCCTTCAGTGCCTGCATGATCGCGATGATGTCGCGCGGCGTGGCGCCGAGCGTGTTGAGCGCGCGCACCACCGATTCGAGCGTGGTGCCCTCTTCGAGCGCGACCAGACGGGCGGTGCCTTCGCGCACGTCGACCTGGGTGTTGGGCACGACCACGGTGTCGCCGGCGCGGGCCAGCGGGCCGGGCTGCGACGCCTCCAGCTTGGTGCTGATGCGCACCGACAGGTTGCCGTGGGCCACGGCGGCCGCGGCGATCCGCACGCTCGCCCCGACCACGATCGTGCCCGAGCGTTCGTTGATCACGACCCGGGCGGGCGCGTCCGACGACACCGGCAGCATCTCGAGGCGGGCCATCAAATCGGCCACGGCGGCCCGATACTCGTCGGGCACTTTCACCGTGACCGTGCCGGGATCGACGACGTGAGCCAGGTTGGGGCCAAGGTCGGTGTTGATGGCCTGCGCCACGCGCAGCGCGTTGCTGAAGTCGGGGTCGTTCATCGACAGCGACAGGCTCTCGGCCGCCGGTAGAGTCACGCCGCTGCCCTGCTGCACGAGCGCGCCGCCGGGTACGCGCCCGACCGTAAGGTGGTTCACCACCACCGAGTTGCCGCCGGCGCCGCCGCCGAAGCCGCCGATCGAGAGCGGGCCCTGGGCCAGCGCATGGACCTGGCCGCTCGGGCCGCGCAGCGCCGTGGCCAGCAGCGTGCCGCCTTGCAGGCTGCGCGCGTCGCCGATCGACGACGCCGTGACGTCGAGCTTCACGCCGGGCCGGGCATACGCCGGCAAGTTCGCCGTCACGAGCACCGCCGCGATGTTCTCGACCTTCACTTCGGTGGCGTTCACCGACAGACCGAACTGCTGCAGGATGTTGGCGAGCGACTGGGTCGAGAAGATGGTCTGACGGCGGTCGCCGGTCTTGTTGAGGCCCACGATGAGGCCGTAGCCCATGAGCGGCAAGGCCTCGGGCCCCTGCAGCGACACGACGTCCTTGAGCCGGGTGGTGGTGTCGGCGACGACGCGGGTCGGCAGTGCCGTGGCCAGCGACAGCGCGAGGACGAACAAGCAACGAGTCGCGCGTGGGGTCATCATCAGAACACCTTGTTCAGGAAGCGCACAAGCCAGCCAGGGGTCAGACTGCCCTTGGTGAGCCCGCGGCCGAAATAGTTGATCCGCAGTTGGCCGAGCGCCGTGGACATCACGACGTTGCCCGGACCGACGTCGGCGACGCGGGCCACGCCGGTGAGCACGACGACCTGGCGGTCGCCGTTGATCTCGATCTCGCGCACGCCTTCGATGAGCAGGTCGCCGTTGGGCAGCACTTCGGCCACGCGCGCGCTGACCGTGGCGCTCAGCAGGCTGGCCCGGGTCGTGCTGCCGCTGCCCTTGAAGCTGGTGTCGCTCTGCGTCGATGCCAAGTCGCTCAGACCCAGGCCCGATGGCAGCTTGCTCTGCAGGCCGAACAGGGTCGAGATGCCCGCGCCGGTGCTGCTCGACTTGCCCGTGGTCGCATCCGCCGTGCCGGACGCCGAGGTGCTCTCGAGCACGCGCACCGTCACGATGTCGTTGACCTTGCGTGCGCGCAGGTCCATGGCCAGGCCGTTCATCCACGAGTTCGGATCGACCGGTGGCGCCTGGCGGGCGGCGGCGAGATACGCGGCCATCGCCTGGTCCTGCGTGTCGGGCATCGACACCTCCGCGCCCGTGGCCGCCTTCTTCTGGGCCAACGCCGCGTCGGGCCGGGCCAGCAGCAGCGCGGCCACGATGGCCGCGCCGGTCCGCATCGTCGCTCTGTTCTTACTCATGACTGATCTCCACGAGATCGCGGGCCACGACCCGCGCTCGAAACGTTCGCCGGCTCTGCGGGTTGGTGACCCGCACCGTGTCGCCCGGATTGCCGCTGTCCACCGACACCAGGTCGGCGCGCGCCTCGATCCCGCCGATGCGCACGATCGCGATCACGTCAGCGCCCGCGCGCACCGCCGGCATCGCCGTGAAGGTCGGCCCGGTGAGGCAGGCGTCCGCGGCCAGGTCTTGCAGCACGCGCCCGTGTACAGCCTGGTCGAGTGACGGCAGGCGCTTGAGCGCGACGGAAGTGAACACGTGGCGCACCGGCACCAGATCGCCCTGGTCGAGCGCAGCACCGCGCCGCACCGGCCGGGCCGTGTGCGCGTGCGTTGCGACCACGCGCAGCGCGACCACGGCGAACCCGAGCGGCAGCAACCGCGCCGGATCGGCAGGCGGCGCAGCCGGGCCGCGCAGCACGAACCTGGTCGCCGCGCCGAGCTTCGCGCCCGGGGCCGCCACGGCATCGGTCAGCGCGCCGCCGGGCAACGAGATTTCCGACACCGCGTCCACCCGCACCTCGACCTCGTCGCCCATGCGCAGGTGCACGGCCGCCACGACAGCG
>JBDTWC010000621.1:0-2737 GCA_040006875.1 Acidobacteriota bacterium
CTGGGGCCAGCGCGGTGATGGCGGCCCTCTCCGCGGCCGGCGTGGAGGGTGAGGGGTTTACGTTCCTCGGGTTTCCACCGACTAAGGCAAAAGACCGAACAAGATGGTTCGAGCGTTTCCGGAAGGCGAGGATCGAGGTGCCGGTCGTGTTTTTCGAAGCACCGCATCGGGTGCTCAGAACGCTTGGCGAGCTTGCGTTTCTGTCTAATGACCAATTAGTTGTGTTCCGCGAGTTGACGAAGCTGCACGAAACGGTCTACCGCGGCACCCCGCAGGAGATCATCGCGGCGCTCACCATGGTGGCTGGCGAGTTCACGGTCGTGGCGCCGGTGATTCCGGATGCGTCCTCCGAACGGGAACGTCCGCCAGACGACGAGGTAGTCCGCTTGTTTGGTCAAATAACAGACAAGCGGGGACGTGAGGCAGCCCGTGAAGTTGCGGAGGCAACCGGGCTGTCGGCAAACGAGGTCTACGAGATCGTCCGGCGGGCGAAGAACTGACGGACGGGGCGGTTTCAACCGAGAAGGCGAAGGATGGCGTCTGCTGATCTGCACGTCGTAATCCTGGCGGCCGGCAAGGGCACCCGGATGAAGTCGGCTCTGCCCAAGGTGCTGCACCGGGCCGGAGGCCTGCCGCTCATCGAGTGGGTGGTGCGCCTGGCGCGCTCGCTCGGTCCGCGGTCGATCACGGCAGTGCTCGGGCATGGCGCCGACGACGTGCGCGCGCAGTTTGCCGGCGTCGACGACGTGCGGTTTGTGCGGCAGGAACCCCAGCTCGGCACCGGTCACGCGTTGTTGCAGACCAAGACGCTGCTCAGCGGCCAGTCCGGGCGCGTATTGCTGCTCTCGGGCGATGTGCCCCTGCTGACCCGAACCAGCGTCGTGGAGCTGCTCGACGCTCAGGCTGCCACTGATGCCGCGGTGGTCGTGGCCACGGCCCGTGTGGCCGACCCTTCCGGTTATGGCCGCATCGTGCGCGAGGGCGGTCGGCTCGCACGCATCGTCGAGCACCGCGACGCCCGCGACGAGCAGCGCGCCATCGACGAGATCAACAGCGGCGTCTACGTGTTCGCGCTGGCCCCGCTCTTCGCCGCCCTCGGCCGCGTCGGCTCGGCCAACGCGCAGGGCGAGTACTACCTGCCCGACCTGGTCGGCATCTACCGGGGCGACGGCCTGGCCGTCGATGCCGTGGTCGTGGCCGACCCCGACGAGATCCGCGGCATCAACACCAAGGCCGAGTTGGCCGAGGTTGGAAGGCTGTTGCAGGCCAGAATCAACCACCTATTGATGGCTGACGGCGTGACCTTGGTGGATCCAGCCACCGCGTACATCGGGCCAGACGTGGTGATTGGTCATGATTCGGTCATTCACCCTTTTGTGTGCCTGGATGGAGCAACGAGCTTCGGCGCCAACTGTGAGGTTCACGCTGGCGTCCGCGTTGTGGACTGCGTGATTGGCGACAACGTTAAGATTTTGAACCACTCTGTGCTTACGAACTCTAGAATCGGCAGCGGTGCTGACATTGGGCCATTTGCCAGATTACGGCCAGATTCGGTCGTTGGCGATCGGGTGCACATTGGGAACTTCGTTGAGATCAAAAAATCTGAACTCGGAGCGGACACCAAAATAGGTCATTTATCCTATATTGGCGATGCGGTCGTTGGCGCAGGCGTGAACATCGGCGCCGGCACCATCACCTGCAACTACGACGGCCACACGAAGCACCAGACGGTCATTCGCGACGGCGCGTTCGTGGGCAGCGATTCCACTCTTGTCGCTCCGGTCACGGTCGGCGCCGACGCCTACGTGGCAGCGGGCTCGTCCATCACCATGGACGTGCCCGACGGCGGTCTGGGCATCGCCAGAAGCCGCCAGACCAACATCCCCGGCTGGGTCGCCCAGCGGAACGCCAAACGACAGAGCCGGTGACGCCGGACGGACAGCGAGCAGAGACATGTGCGGAATCATCGGCTACATCGGCAAGCGGCAGGTCGTGCCGCTCATCATCGAAGGTCTGCGGAAGCTCGAGTACCGCGGCTACGACTCGGCCGGCATCGCGGTCGTCGCCAACGGTGAGCTGGTCATCCGGCGCAGCGCCGGCAAGCTCGCCAATCTGGAGACGGCGCTGGCAGCCGATCCACTGAGCGGCGACTACGGGCTCGGGCACACGCGCTGGGCCACGCACGGCCGGCCGACCGAAGAGAACGCGCATCCGCACCGCGACTGCAAGGGCCGCATCGTGGTCGTGCACAACGGCATCATCGAGAACTTTCTCGAGCTGAAGCGCGAGCTACAGGCGCAAGGCCACAAGTTCGTCACCGAGACCGACACCGAGGTGGTGGCGCATCTGGTCGAGCGCGAGTGGCAGCACGACGGCCTCGACGGCGCCGTGCGGCGCGCCATGACCCGGCTGCGCGGGCTCTTCGCCCTGGTGCTCCTGTCAGCCGACGACCCGCAGAAGATCGTGGCCGTGCGCAACGGCCCGCCCGTGGTGGTCGGGCTGGGCGAGAACGAGTACTTCGTCGCCTCCGACATCCCGGCCATCCTCGCCTACACGCGCGACGTCGTGTTCCTCGGCGATCAGGAGATGGCGGTCGTCACCCAGAGCGGCGCGGTCTTCTCCGACTTCGCCGGCACCGGGATCGCGAAGACCCCCACGCGGGTCACCTGGGATCCGATCGCCGCCGAGAAGGCCGGCTACAAGCACTTCATGCTCAAGGAGATCTTCGAGCAGCCGG
>JBDTWC010000622.1:0-2730 GCA_040006875.1 Acidobacteriota bacterium
CAAACTGAAATCCAGGATGTGGACGATGTAGATCTCGTCATCCACGACCAGGATTTTGCCCTTTGCCATGTTCGCTCACCCCCTCGTGTTCAGAGATGCGTCTTCGGACGCAGCCCCGGGTTCGGGTCCGTTTTCGAGTTCCACTTCCACGTCTTTCAGCGCGCGCTCAAATGCATCGACGACCGACGGATCGAACTGCCGGCCCGTGAGCCGTCGGATCTCGTTCATCGCGTCGCTGCGCGGCACCGCCGGTTTGTGCGATCGGCTCAAGGCGGCGGGTCACGAGGCGATGGTGCGAGCCAAGACCGGCCTGCTCATCGACGCCTATTTCTCCGCCTCGAAGATCAAGCACCTGCTCGACACGAGCGACGGGTTGCGCGCCCGCGCGGCCCGCGGCGAGGTGCTCTTCGGCACCATCGACACCTTCCTCATCTGGCGCCTCACGGGCGGCACAGTGCATGTCACCGACGAGAGCAACGCCAGCCGCACGTTGCTCTACAACATCCACCAGCGCGGCTGGGACGACGAGCTGCTCGCGCTCTTCGACGTGCCCCGGGCCATGCTGCCCGAGGTGCGCGGGAGCAGCGAAGTCTATGGCCACAGCGCTGCGGATCTCTTCGGCACGCCGATTCCGATTGCCGGTGCCGCCGGCGATCAGCAGGCCGCGCTCTTCGGCCAGGCCTGCTTCGAACCGGGCACGGCCAAGAACACCTACGGCACCGGCTGCTTCATGCTTCTCAACACCGGCGAGCATCCCGTGGCCTCGACCAAGGGCCTGCTCACCACCATCGCTTGGCGTCTCGACGGGCGCACCACCTACGCGCTCGAAGGCTCGGTGTTCATCGCCGGCGCGGCGGTGCAGTGGCTGCGCGACGGGCTGAGAGCCATCACGACTTCGACCGAAGTCGAGGCGCTCATGCAGAGCGTGCCCGATTCGGGCGGCGTCTACCTGGTGCCGGCGTTTGTCGGCCTGGGCGCACCCTACTGGGACCCGCACGCGCGCGGCGCCATTCTCGGACTGACGCGGGACACGCGCATCGAGCACATCGCACGGGCCGCGGTCGACGCGATGGCCTACCAGACCCGCGACGTGCTGGAGGTGATGCAAGAGGAAGCAGGCCTGCGCCTGCCGCATCTGAAAGTCGACGGCGGCGCGGCCGCCAACGCCATGCTGCTGCAGTTCCAGGCCGACCAGCTCGGCGTGCCGGTACGACGGCCAGTCGTGGCCGAGACCACGGCGCTCGGCGCCGCCTATCTCGCCGGTCTGGCGGTGGGCTACTGGCAGGGGCTCGACGATGTGCGCCGCAACTGGGCGCTCGACCGCGAGTTCTCGCCGGCGATGGACACTGAAACCCGCGAGCGTGGCTACAAAGGCTGGCGCAAGGCGGTCACGCGGTCACTGGCCTGGGCCGACGAGTCGTAGCGGGCCAGGGCGCTCAGCACCACTGCGGCCGCCGTGGCGACGTTGAGCGAGTCGACGGCGCCGTGCATCGGCACGCGCACGCGGACATCCGCGCACGCCAGCGCCTCGGCCGTAAGTCCCGGTCCCTCCGCTCCCACCAGCACGGCCGCACGTCGCGGCAGGGCAGCGTCGTAGAGCGACACGGCATCGGCGCTCGGCGTGCAGGCCACGATCGACCAGCCGCTGGCGCGTAGCAGGTGGAGCGCATCCGGCCACGCGCCCGCGTCGACCCACGGCAGGGACAGCACCGCGGCCATCGAGGTGCGCACGGCCTTGCGATAGAGCGGATCGCCGCAGTTGGGCCCGAGCACGACGGCGGCGGCGCCGAGCGCGGCGCCGTTGCGGAACAGGCCGCCCACGTTGTCGGGGTTGTTCACGCCTTCCATCACGAGCACACGGGTGGCACCCGCCAGGTCGAGACTGGCGATGGTGGCGGGCGCGGGGCGTTCGCCGATGGCCAGACAGCCGCGATGGATGTCGAAGCCGACGATCCGGTTCAGGTCGGCCTGCGGCAGCACGAACACCGGCCTGGCGTCGGCTGCGTCGAGTGCCGGGGCCAACGCCTCGGCGGCAGCGGGAGAGAGCAGGATCGAGCGCACCACCTGGCGACGGTGCGCCAGCAGGCGCTCTACGACCAGCCGACCCTCGGCCACGAACACGCCGCGCCGCCGCAGCTCGTCGTGATCGGCGAGGTGACGATAGTCGTCGAGGCGTGGGTCGTCGAGGCCGCCCAGCGGGATCGCGTGCACGCCGGTCCCTAGCGCACGATGGCGAAAGCGGCGGTGGTCGAGGCCGTGGCGCCGGCGCGGGTGACGGTGAAACGCAGCACGTACTCGCCCAACGCGAGCGACCGCAGAGGCAGATCGATCTGATGGCGCGTGGCCGCGGTGGAGGAGGCCGGAAGGGCCGCCAGCACCTTGCCTTCGCGGGTCAGCACTTCCGCGGTGACCGACGAGGCCGTCCCGCCCGGCGCGTCGGCGACGGCCGTGCGCACGACCACGAGATCGGTGGTGCGGAACTCTCGATCCGGACTGGGTGCACCGGGCTCACCGCGGCGCAGCGCCTGGTAGCCAGCGGTGGTACGGGCCCGCACGAATACCGGCGTGGCAAGCGCGAGCGATGTGCCGCTCAGGTCGGGCACGATGATCGGCGCGTCCCAGCGGTCGATCACTTCGCCGGTGGCGTTGGCGGCACTGAAGCGCACCAGGATCTCGCCCGGCGGCAGGTCGAGATGCACGAGCCCGGTTCCATCCGGGCCCAGGTCCTCT
>JBDTWC010000623.1:0-2724 GCA_040006875.1 Acidobacteriota bacterium
CTGGGGTCACGACGGCGCCGTCGCTCGCCCTCGACGAGCGCGCATTCGTGACCGCGCCGCACGCCAACAAGTTCGGCAAGCCCTACCCGGAGGCGGCCTACAAGCAGCCGTGAGGCTTCATATGCCCGATTCCTCGCCCGCAACCGCTTCGGACCTTCCCGGCGTCGTCATCTTTCCCCCGGTGTTGTTTGTGCTGTGCCTGCTGGCCGCTCTGGCCGGGCACTGGCTGTGGCCGCTGGCCACGGGCGTGCCATGGCTGCCGCGGATGGTGGTGGCGGCGGTGGCGCTGGCCAGCGCCGTGGTCCTCGGTGTCGGCGGAGAACGCGCCCTCCACGGCGCCGGGACCAATGTGAGCCCGCGCCAGCCGACCACAACGGTCGTCACGAGCGGCATCTATCGCTACACCCGGAATCCGCTCTACCTGGGCCTGCTGTGTTTATACACAGCCCTCGCCCTGGCGCTCGACTCGCTGTGGCCGTTTGTGTTGTGGGTGGTGCTGCTGCCCGTGTTGTCGCAGGGAATCGTCGCCCGTGAGGAACGCTACCTCGTCGCCAAGTTCGGTGCGGCCTACCAGAACTACCGGGTCCGCGTGCGTCGCTGGATCTGAGCCTTACGCGCGCATCCGGAACGCGCGCACCAGCTCGCTGAAGCCCTTGACCGCGAGCGGCGGCGCCGGCTCGGCGGCCACCAGGCCGCGCACGGCCTCGAAGGTGGCGTCGTTCAGCAGCGTCTCGTTGGGCTCGGCGGCAGCACACAACCGCGCGGCCAGGTTCACGGGCGCGCCGATGGCGGTGTAGTCGAGCCGATCGGCGCCGCCCACGCTGCCGACGATCACCTCGCCGGTCACGATCCCCACGCCGACGGCGAGCGGCGGCAAGGCCGGATCGAGCACGCTGGCGCCGCTGACCGCGCGATGCATCGCCACCGCGCAGCGGATGGCGTCAAGGGCCTTGTCGGCGCCGGTGAAGTGCGCGAACACGGCATCGCCCATGAACTTGTCGACGTCGCCGTGGAACTGCTGCACCAGGTCGGCCTGCAGCTGCAGATAGCGATTGAGCACGGCTACCGCCTCTTCGGGCGGGCGATGCTCGGCAAACGCGGTGAAGCCGCGGATGTCGGAGAAGAGGAGCGTGATCACCTGGCGCGTGCCGGCGCGGGTCTCGGGCGTGCTCGGCCCGCGCTGGATCATGGCCACGGTCGAGTGGGACACGAACTTCCGCATGTCGGCACGCTCGCGCAGGCCCTCGGTCATCTGATTGAACGAGGCGGCGAGGCGCGCGATCTCGTCGTGGCCGGTGACCGGCAGCTTGACATCGAAGCGCCCCTCGGCCACGGCGGTCGTGGCCTGCGACAGCGCGCCGAGCGGCGCCGTGATCGAGCGCGCCAACAGGCCGCCGGCGCCGACGCCAGCCGCGGCTGCCACCAGGCCGAGCAGGATCAGGCCGAACTGGATGTTGCGATACGGCGCCAGCGCCAGGTCGAGCGACTGGAGCGCCACCACCGTCATGGCCGGGGCGTGCGGATCGGCCACGCCGATCGACTCGAACCGTTCGCCGCCGAGCGCGACGTGCATGGTGCTGGTGGCGGCCGGCGCGACGAAGGCGCCCGCATTGGCCCACGGCGCGCGGCCGGGCGTGAGGGTCGAGCCGGCGATGCCGGTGGGGGTGAGCACGACGATGTCCTTGCCGCTGGCATCGCGCAGGGCGGCGGCCCACCGATCGTCGATCGGCGCGGCCGCGGCCACGAAGCCGAACACGGTGCCGCCGGCCTCGGCCGGGACCAGCACCATATGGTGAGGAAGGCCGTCGACCGCGATCGTGCCGCGCACGGGTTGTCCGGCCAGCGCCGGCTCCAGCCACTGCGTGCGCACGTTGGGCAGCGCGAAGGCGGCGAAGCTGTCGCTTCGGGCCACGACCGCGCCGTTGGGGTCGAGCACCAGCAGCAGCTCGTTGCGGCCGTTGCGTGTGCGGTAGTCGGCCAGGAAGTCGCGAATGGTGGCACCGTCGGTGCCCATCAGCGCGAGCAACTCTGGAAACGACGCCAGGAGCCGCGCAACTAGCGTCAACCGCTCGTAGCGCCCGACTTGTGTGGCCACGAGTGTGGTGCGGCTGCCGACCAGATCGGCCGACACCCGCTGGGTCACGGCCAGATTCGCCAACCGGCCCACATAGGCCAGCGTGGCGCCGGTGAGCGCCACGACGAGCACGCCGATCGCGACGAGCAGCTTGGTGCGAAGGGACCGGAAGCGCACGGTGGGAGTCGAGTGCCCTACGGGGCAGAAGGGGGCGGCACGCGCTTCTTCGACGCCTGCTCGAAGGCGTAGGCCAGTTCGATGAGCCGCGGCTCGCTGCACGCCGTGCCCGAGAAGCTCACCCCGAAGGGAATCGGCTTGGCGTCGAACCCGGCCGGAAACGCGGGCGTCGGCGCGTTGGCCACGAGCGCGAACGGCACGATCACGGTGGGGTAGCCGGGCTTGGCCGCGATGCCGGCGCCGCTCGCGCCGGGGAACAGGATGGCGTCGAGCTTCTGCGCCGTGATCACTTCGTCCATGCCGTGGCCGCCGCCGAGCATCACGTCTTTCTTCCGATCCGCTTCCCAGCGCGGCTTGTCCTTCACGAGGTCCATTTCATCGGAGACGTCGAGGTTGGCCTGGCCGTATTTGAGGGCGCCGCGGCTCTGGTGCTTCAGGTTCCACTCGCGCAGCTCGGTGAGCGTCGTCACCGG
>JBDTWC010000624.1:0-2723 GCA_040006875.1 Acidobacteriota bacterium
GGCAATGGGACGAAGCCGCCAAGGTGCGCCAGGAGCTGGTCGCCATGGCCGGACCAGAATCACCGGCGAAGAGTCAGGCGATTCTGGCTTTCCTCGAGAACGAACGCGGCCTGGCCGCACTCCGCGCCGGCGACGTCACCACCGCGCACGCACGGTTCGCAGCCGCGCTCGACCTCGATCCGGGCGTCACCCCAGCGGCCGTGAACCTGGGCGAAACGCTCGAGCATCAGGGCCAGACCGATGAGGCCATCAGCGCCTGGGAAGGCATGGTCGAGCGCACCCCCGATCGCGCTCACCTGGTGCTCGAACGGCTGCGCCGCGCCTATACCGCAGTGGGGCAGCCGGAGCGATTCCTCGAACTGTGTCAGCGGGTCGCGGCGGTGCATCCGCAGAACTGGCGCGCACGCTTGGCGCTCGGCGGTGCCAAGGCCGATGGCGGCCACCTCGATCAGGCCCTCGACCAGTATCTCGAAGCGCTCAGCCACAACCCGCACGGCCTCACGGTGCACGAGGCGATCTGGGATCTGCTGCTGCACATGAACCTCGACCGCGCCTCCGTCGAGCGCTACGTGCGGCATGCCAAGGCGGCCGTGTTCTATCTCGACCCGCACGTGTGCCTGCGCTGTCACTATCGCAGCACCGAGCTGCTCTGGCAGTGCCCGCAGTGTCACGAGTGGAACAGCTTCGTTGAAGAACGGATCGGTCCGGTCACGAAGGACGCGACCGACCTCTGAGCCAGTCGGCCAGCCGCCCCGCCTGCGCAATCGTTTCGGCCACTGTGCCTTCGGTGAGCACGACTCCATCGGCGAGCCGCGCCTTGTCTTCGATCGGCCACTGCGCCGCCAGCCGTTGCTCCGCCTCGTCGTCGCTCAGCCGGTCGCGAGCCATGAGGCGCGCGCGCTGCGTGGCCGGCCGGCAGGCCGTGACCACGGCGGTGTCGAAGGCCGACACCCAGCCGGTTTCGTAGGCCAGCGGAATCTCGGCCACGCCCGGCACTCCTGGGGCCAGGCGCGTAAAGAAGGCCTCGATGGCGCGACGGACCAGCGGATGGAGAATCCGTTCGAGGTCAGCTCGGGCCGCCGCGTCGCCGAACACGAGCCGGCCGAGGGCCGGCCGATCGAGGCGACCCTCCGGAGTCAGCACGTCGCGGCCGAAGCGCTCGACCACCGCGCCGAGGCCGGGCGTGCCCTGCTGCACCAGCTCGCGCGCCACCTGGTCGGCGTCGATCACCGCCAAGCCAGCCGCGCGGAGCTCGCGTCCCACCATGCTCTTGCCGGTCGCGATCCCGCCGCTCAGGACGATGCGGATCACGGCGCGTCAGCCGGCCGCGAGGCCGGCGCGGTGTTCGGCGGCCACGACCGTGTTGTGCAACAACATGGCGATGGTGAGCGGTCCCACGCCGCCGGGCACGGGCGTGAGGGCGCCGGCCACCCCGGCCACGTCGGGGTGCACATCGCCGATGACGAGGCTGCCCTTGGCTTCAAACTGCACGCGCCGCGGATGACCGCTGGGAAACCACTGCTCGACCAGGTCGCGCTCGGTGACGCGATTGATGCCCACATCGATCACGGTGGCGCCGGGCTTCACGTAGGCCGGGGTCACGTAGGCGGCGCGCCCCACCGCCGCGACCAGGATGTCGGCCTCGCGGGCCAGCGCCGGCACATCGGGAGTGCGCGAATGACAGATCGTGACCGTGGCGTCCTGATGGAGCAACAGCAGCGCCATCGGTTTGCCGACGATGTCGCTGCGGCCGATCACCACCGCACGCTTGCCGGCGAGAGGCACGCGCTCGCGGGCCAGCAGCTCCATCACGCCGAGCGGCGTGCAGGCCACGAGCAGGGCACGCTTCTGCGCCAGCAGGCCGACGTTCAGCGGATGGAAGCCGTCGACGTCCTTCTCCGGCGCCAGAGCGTCGAAGACCCGCTGCTCGGCACCGCGGCCCATGCCCTGCGGCAAGGGCGACTGCACGAGGATGCCGTCAAAGGCGTCATCGGCATTCAGGCGGGCCACGACCTCGAGCAGGTCGCTGAGCGGCGCGGTGGCCGCGACGCGGAACAACTCGGCCCGGCACCCGGCGGCGGCGGCGGTGCGCAGCTTGTTGTGCACGTAGATCTCCGAGGCCGGATCGCCGCCCGCCAGTACGATCCCGAGCCCGGGCCCGCGGCCACGCGCCGCCGTGAAGCGCGCGATCCGCGTCACCAGCTCATCGCGAATCACCGCCGCCGTCACCGTTCCGTCCAAACGACGCGCCGTCATGTCGTGCCTCCCGCCGGCCACGGTGGCCGCGCTTCCGCGTCGAGCTGGCGCCACGTCTCGGTGCTACCGAGCAAGGCCAACGTTTCGCCGCCGTGCATCAGTGCCGCCGGCGACGGATTGACATCGGCACCCATTCTTGACTCCAACGCCCGCCGGCTTCGCCGGCGGGTCCCGAGGATCGGCGCGCTACTTCGGAGCCGCGGCCTTGCGTAGGCCGAAGCCAATCGCGAAGATGACCAGCGACACCGACAGCCACTTGAGTGCGAACGCGTCGGCCAGCTCGGCGGTGACCCCGATCTCATGCCACTTGGCGATCGTCTCGGTGGTCAGACCGAGTTCGGTCATGTAGGCCAGCACCGCGATGCACGCGGTGTTGAACACGGCCAGCGTGCCGGCCATGAACACGAAGTTGGCGATGTTCTCGAAGCCCGAGCGGGCACTGGCTTCACGTTTGTCGACGAGCGGGC
>JBDTWC010000625.1:0-2722 GCA_040006875.1 Acidobacteriota bacterium
CCAGCCGGTGACAAACGGCACGACCGACAGCCAGAAGAGCAGGTGCAGGTTAGCCCACAGGATGCCGCCGGTGACATGCTGCACCGTGTGCATCATGTGGTGATGGTTGTTCCAGTAGATGCCGATGTAGACAAAGCTCAGTACGTAGCTCAGGAACACGGCCCACAGCGGGCTGAGCGCCTCCAGTGACGGCTCGTGTGGCACTTTGAGCTCGAGCACCATGATCGTGATGATGATGGCGAGCACACCGTCGCTGAAGGCCTCCAGCCTGGTCTTGCCCATGAATCGGCGCGGCCGACCGGGCTACTTCGAGCGCAGGAACGCCACGACGTCGGCGGCATCCTGCGTGGTCATGCGGAAGCGCGGCATCGGCGCGCGCGCCTGGGTGCCGTTGCGCTTCATCGCCCCTTCGGTCAGCAGGCGCATGGCCTCGGGGTCGCTATAGGCGGGCAGACCGATGATGCGCGGCACCATCACGGGCCAGTCGGCCGGCCACGGCACGCGCGCCGGCATCGGGCCGCCGTGCAGGCGCGTGGCCTCGATGATCTCGCCCGACTCGTTGCGCATCGAGTGGCACTCGCCGCACATCGCCACGCGCTCGACCAGGTAGCGTCCGTGCTCCACGTTGCCGCGCATTTCGGCCGGCGCGGCCACCGGCGCTACGGCCGGCCGCTGCTGCGCCGCCACCGCGCCGCCCAGTTTCGCGCTTCCCGACGCCGTCACCACGCCGGCACACACCACGGCACACGCCCACCCTCGAACAGACTTCATGCATCCTCCCGCTGGCGGCCCCCCGGGGCAGCCCTACACACGATTATGCCAGTGGCGGGATTAGTCAACCGTCCGTGCAGGCGCGACGCGCGGGGCGGAGCCCGAGGTCTGGCCGGCCGCCAGCCGCGGGATCCCAGCCGCTAGTAGTTGAACCAATAGCTGAACTTCACCAGGAACACGTTGCGCGACGGCGACGAGAACAGGCCGCCGAAGTCGCGCCGGAACTGCAGGTCGCCGCGGTCGAGGTCCTGCTCGCGGCCCTGTTGCCACACGGCAAAGAGGGCCGAGCCCGGCTTGTATTCCCAGCGCAGCACGTTGGTGGTGCGGAAGGACTGGTAGTTGAAGTCGGCGCTAGTGGTGTAGGCGTAGGGCCGGTAGCGGTCGGGGTAGAGGGCGGCACGGCCGTCGGTCAGCTCGCGAAAGTTGGTGTAGCGGCCGGCCGACACGAACGGCTCGGCGTAGCTCTGGAACGACAGGTTGGCCGAGAGGGTGTAGTTGGCGCGAAAGGTCATGGCCACGGTGCGCTGCCGCAGCCGTCCGAACACGTAGTGATCGCGGCTGGCCTGGTCGGTGACGTTCTCGACCCACTGCGCGTCGTCGTTGTTGCGGCGCAAGCGCAGGCCGCCCTCGAGACGCAACGCCTGCGTCGGCCGCCAGGTGAGGCGCGGCTCGGCCTCGACCTGCCCAGAGCCCTGGCCATCGCGGCTGTAGAAGCCGTTGTAGGCGAAGAACACCGGCTTGCGGTTGTCGAGTTCGGCGTAGTGCCACAGGCTGACGTTGCCGTTGCCGACCAGCGCCGGACCGCCGCGCGTGGCGCGATCGCGGATGCTGGCGGCGTTCACGTTCACCCCGAAGCCGCTGCGCCAGTTGTTCTGCAGCACCCAGTGCATGTTGACGTTGCCGCCGCTGAACAAGCGGTCGCCGCCGAAGTTCCAGCCCGCCCACTGGTTGAAGTTCACCATGAACGAGCGCACGTACTTGCCGGGTGTGTTGTTGCGCCATTGCACCCAGTGGTTGATGGTGCGCTCGTCGGCGCGGCGCTCGAAGCCGAGGTCGTTGGACTCGAAGCCGGGGCTCTTGTAGCCGTAGTTGGCAGAGAAGCGCACGTGCTCGCCGCTGATCTTCTGCACGCTCAGGTTGCCGGCGTGACCGCGCAGGAGCGTGGCGGCCGGGTCGTAGTCGAGATAGTCGTCGCCATCAGGACGCTGGAAGTAGTGGACCGCGTTCTCCTGCAAACGGGTGATCGCCGCCGTATCGCCGGCCACTCGGCTGCCGGCCCAGAAGCCCTGCACGCTGAAACGGCGCCACACCCGCCAGTCGTAGTCGACCCCGCCGGTGAACGACTGCTCGGCCAGGAAGCGGGTGTCGGGCGTGAGGCGACGCGTGGTGCTCGTCAGCATCACGCCGAGGTTCGAGTTGCCGGTGAACTCGCGCCGGGCGCGCAGCACGTTGAACGAGGTCAGCGGCTCGACCACTTGTGCACGTCGCGCCAGGCCGGTGGCGATGGTGGCGCGCTCTTCCTGCGTGACCGCCGTGAGAGCGCCGACCGAGAACCCGCCGACGCGGCCGGTCAGCTTGGCCGCGCCGATGATGGTGGCCGCCGTGGGCGCGGTTGAGTACTGGCCGTCGACGTCGTCGACCTCGCCTTGCGGGGCGCGGCCGATGCGCCGGGAGTAGAGCAGCCCGGTGCAGTCGTCGTCGTTGCAGTCCATGTTGAAGCGGAACACGCCCGAGCCTTCCACGAAGAAGGGGCGCCGCTCGTTGAAGAACAGCTCGAAGGCGTCGAGGTTGACGGCGGCCGGATCGGCCTCGACCTGGCCGAAGTCGGGATTGAGCGTAGCCGTGAGCGTGAGCGCAGGCGTGACCGCGTACTTCAGATCGACGCCGACGCTGGCTCCGGGATTGGTGTGGTTCGAGAGCGGATTGCCCGGCTCCACCGAGGCCACGTCCA
>JBDTWC010000626.1:0-2721 GCA_040006875.1 Acidobacteriota bacterium
CGTCGACGGTGTCGGCGATGATCACGTCGTTGGCCGTGAACCCGTTGTCGAGTTCGGCCAGCGAGAACACGGCCTGGTAGCCGTCGGCGGCGCTGGCCGTGACGTACGCGGCCACGGCATTGCCGCGCAGGTCGACGCCGACCGGCACGCCGGCGCGCTTCAGGAGCTCGCCGACCAGCACGCCTTCATAGACGATCGTCTGTGCGTCGTCCTTGGTCTCCACCCTGGTGCGCGGCATGGCCTTCAGGTCGGCGGCCGAAAGCGACAGTGGCGTGCGCACGTCGCCGGTCACCGTCAAGGCGGTGGGGGCAATCGGCGTGGGAGTCGCCGCGGGCGCCTGGGCCGCGATCACGCGCCAGCCGTGGCCGGGCACAACGAGCAGGACCGAGGCGAGGACGAGCGCGCGGGCGCAACGACGGCTCATGGGCGGATCTCCGGGCGCGCCGGACCGGCCGGCGCCGCAAGTCTAGAGGCCAATGCGAGTCTTCACGTAGAAGGTGCGGCCCGGCTGCGGGAAGCCCCAGGCCAGCTCGTAGTTGTCGTCGGTCATGTTGCGGGCGCCGACCACCACATCGAAGCCCGACGTGACCGCGAACTCGGCGGCGAGATTGAGCAGGGTATAGGCGCCGGTGCGCACGTAGGGGAATGCCGGCGCGGGGTTCACGTCGCTCCACCGGTTGCCGGCCAGGTCGAGACTCGGCGTGATGCTGAGGCGCGCAACCGGCTGCCACACCGCATGCACGAACGCCTTGTGCGTGGGCACGCCCGTGGGCCGCAGGTTGGGCTGCAGGGCATCGGTGATGCGGCGCCGGATGTAGGTGTAGTTGCCGCCCAGGCGCAGCGCCGGCAGGACCTGCGACTCGAGCGCGACTTCGGCGCCGTAGAAGCGGCCGTCGCCCACGTTCTGCGTCTGCGAGGTGGTGTCGGGCAGGACCACGGTCTGGATCAGGTCGCGCACGTCGCTGTAGAACACCGCTGATTCGAGCCGGGTGTGGCGCGCGGCGTTGGTCTTCCAGCCGAGTTCGAGGTTGGTGGCGCGTTCCGGGCCGAGGTCGGGATTGGGCGTCGCCGTGCCGAACCTGGTGCTGTAGAGCTCGAAGATCACGGGGAAGCGCGCCCGATCCGACACGCTCGCGTGCACTTCGCCGGCGGTGTTGTAGTGCCAGATGACCGCGCTCTGCCAGTTGAACGCGTCGGATCCGCCCTTCGGGTACTCGAACGAGCCGCGGGTGGTGTTGTATTCCTCGGCCTTGGTGATCTCGTAGTCGTCGTAGCTGATGCCGGCGACGATGTCGACCTTCGGCGCGGCGTGGAACGTGTCCTCGAGCGCCACCGACCAGGTGCGCTGAGCCTGATCCTGCTTCGGTTCGGTCGTGCTCAGCGTGGGATTGGTCGGGCGACTCACCTGCTGCTCGCTGTGGAAGTCGGCCCGGTAGTGCAGCGCCGTCTTGAGCGCGTTCTTCTTCCTCGCCGTGGTGCCGACCTCGACCACGCCGCCGTAAGCGTCGTCGTCGTAGGGGCTGCGGAAGCGGCCGTTGGCCGACTGCGTGGTGTAAGTGGCGTCGTCGTAAGCGTCGAGGCCGTTCTTGAAGGTGTTGTAGTAGATCTTGGTCTTGGCGTAGAGCGAGGAGCCGAGTTGCGTGCGCGACAGGAACGACAGGTTCTGGATGTCCCAGTAGGGCCAGCGCCAGTAGCTGTTGGCCGGCACCGGCGGGTTGTTGATGACGTTGAGCGGCGCGCCCTTCTCACCCGACTGCTTGGTGTAGTTGAGCGTGTATTCGTCGGTGCGGTTGGGGGTGAGGCCGGTCTTCACGTTGAGGCGCCAGTCGCGCGTATCCGAACCGACACGGCGGCCCGACGGCTGCAGCGACCGCGCCGACGGCGTGTACGCATCCGACAGCGTCCAGAAATCGCGGTCGGCGTAGTTGATGCTGCCTTGCGCGTAGTAGTTCTTCTGGCGCGTGCCCACCATGCCGTAGGCCGACCACGACTCGCGATCGCTGCGCCCACCGGCTGACAAGGTGCCCTCGGCTTCGAACGGTTTGGTCGGTGTGCGCGTCACCAGGTTGATGGCGCCGCCCATGGCGCCGGGTCCATCGAGCACCGACGCGTAGCCCTTCTGCACTTGCACAGCGGCGATGTCGGCGGTCAGGAAGCGGCTGAAGTCGAGCCGGTTGTCGGCCGGCAGGTAGATGCGCACGCCGTCCATCATCAAGGGGACCTGAGAGCGGCCGAAGCCGCGCACGAACACGTCGCTCTCGTTGCGGCGGCCGTTGGCGTCGAAGGTGCTCACGACGCCCGGCACCATGTTGACGGCCTGCTCGAGCGAGTTCTTGTCGAAGCGCCACAGGTCGTCGCGGGTCAGCACCGAGCCGCCGACGCCCGGGCTGCCGTCGGGCGTGCCGATGACGACGATCTGGCCCAGGTCGAAGATGACATCGCGGGCCGGCGGCACCGGATCAGCGGGCGCGGCCGGAGCCGGCGCAGGGGTGGTCTGGCCGGCGGCCGGCTGGGCAAAAGCGGCGGCGGCAAGGAGCGCGAGGCTCCAGGCCACGGTACGAACTCGACGACACATCAATGAATCTCCCAGGGAGATCTGTACTTCACCTAACGAATCGGAGCAATTCAAGCCAATCCGACCTTGCTGATCGAGTCGGTTTATACGCACTTCGCTGACTCTACCAGCGTAAGCCAGGGATTGGCCCCGATTCGCCCCCGGGG
>JBDTWC010000627.1:0-2720 GCA_040006875.1 Acidobacteriota bacterium
GCCGCGCGCGATCACCCCGGCGTTGACGGTGAGGCCGTGGAGCGCGGCCAGGCGCACGGCCGGCTCGTATGGCGCTGGCGCGGCGCCACACTGCGGCGGCGGAACGAGCACCAGATGGGCGTAGTGCGGGGCAATTGCGGCCCAGCGCGCCGAGACGAACGGGTTCGTCCAGGCGTAGAACCCCGGATCGCGCGCCACGCGCCGCCGATCTTCGTGAATGGCGTGCAGATCCACGGCCTGGACGATCACGGCCGCGCCCATGGCCGCGATGGCGATGGACTGCGGCAGGCGCGTGGTTACGGTGGCCACCGCCCAGGTCAGCGCCAGATAGGCCAACGGCCAGAAGAACCGCCCCGACGAGCGGAATGCCGCCAGGGGCGCGCTCCAGGGACCGCTCAGATCCACGAGCACGTGGCGGCCGAACGTGATTGTCGGGCTGACCGCAAACGCCGTCATCAGCAGGCACATGCCCACCATGGCGGGCGTCCACAACACCGCGCCGCTAACTGCGCCGGCATCGGACACGCGCCGACGCCCGGCCAGCCATGCCGCCGCCGCGATCATCAGCAGATTGCCGAGGCCCAGATACTGGAAGCCCTCGTAGGCCTGCCCTTCGCCGGCGATGGGCAGGTCGGGCAGCACGCGCGACCACCCGAACGGCGACACGGGCCCGAGCAGGTTCATCGAGTAGTAGCCGAGTCCGCCGCTGGCGAGCGACCCTTCGCCCTGCAGCACGAACAGCCCCGAGAGCCACCAGCCAGCCACCGTGGCGCCAACCGCCGCCGCCATCGCCGCTCCGCGCGATAGCCGCGACACGGGAGCGCCGACCACGGCCGCCGCCGCCAGAATCGGCAGCACCATCGCGGCCAGGTACGGCTGCGTCATGCCAGCCACCAGCCCCAGCAGCGCCCAATGCGCAGCCGGAAACCGCCTGCCGGCTGGGCGTGACGCGAGCAGCAGCGCCCACAGGATGAGCCAATGCGCACACAGCGCGGCGTGGCCGACGCGCGCCAAAAGCGTGGGCACGAGCACGAAGAGCGCGGCGCCCAGGGCCTGCACGATCGGCGACGGGCTCCACCGCGAGATCAGACGCGCGGCCAGCGCGCCCTGCAGCACGTAGCAGAGCAGCAGCCACGGCCCAAGGTACTGGAAGGCATCGGGCAACCACGGCCCGAGCGGCTTCAACAGGTAGGCCGCGAGCGGAATCGAGTCGGTGAGGCCAATCGACGTGCCGAGCGGCGCGTAGTACCCGTGAATCGATCCGGGCGGCCAGTGCCACGGCTCGGTGCGGAAGAAGTGCCAGCCGAAGTAGTGCGGCACCCAGTCGCCCTTCATCACCCAGTCGATCTCGGTGGGGGAGAGCGGTCGGGCGCCGGTGAGCCACACGAGGAAGCCGCCGCCGATGACGGCGCCGGCGACGACGCCCCAGGGCCGGCGCGTGGACGTGAGCGTGCGCGCGTTCTCCAACGCCGTCAGCATAACGCACGGCTCGCGCGTGATAGTCTCAACCGCTGTGGCCGTGGATGCGTTGCTGCAGGAGTGGGACCCGCGTCTGAAGGCGCTGGTCGAAGGCGAGGCCGCGCGTGTCGACGAACGGATCGCGGTTCTGGCGACGCGCGTGATCGACCCCGCGGTGCGCGCCGCCACCACCACCTACCTGTCGCATCTTGCGGCCGCCGATCGCGCCGACGTCTCGGCCGTCTGCCGCGACAAGCTCGTCTCGCTCGTGCGCGCGGTGCGGCGCGGCGACCGCACCGTGCCCGTCGCCGATCTCGAGGACTTCGCGCGCGCGAGCGCGGCCGACGTGTGCCGCGACTACCTGCGGCGCACCCGGCCCACGGCCGCTCACCTCGGAAACCGGATCCGGCTGCTCTCGGCCCGCGGCGTGGGCATTCTGGGCTGGACCACGGCGGCGGGCCGCCACGTGATCCTTCTGCCGGGCTGGACCGATTCGGTGCCGCTCGAGCCGCCCTATCCCTGGACCGGGCGCGCCAGGGCATGGTGGGGCAAGGCTCATGCGGCCGCCGACGGTCCCGCCCTCATGCCGACGTTGATTCGCATCCAGGAGCAGACGGGCGCGCCGCTCTATGTGGACGCCGTGGCCACGCTGCTGCTCGAGATCACGGGCGCCAACGAGGCCGACACGCGCCTCGACGCCAGCCCCGAGGGCGACGAGCCCGACCTGGCGGTGCTCGACGCGGGTTCGGGGCCAGATCATCTGGCCATCGCCCGGCGCTACCTCGACCGCGCGTGGAAGGAGCTGCTCGCGATGCCGCTGCACCTGCGCACGGCGCTGCTGCTCACGCTGCACGACCAGCACGGCTCGGCGCTGCTGCCGGCGTTCCACTGCGCCGGCGTGACCCCGCTGCGCGACGTGGCCGATGCGCTCGGCATGAAGCCCGACGAGGCGGCGGCCATCTGGGCGCACCTGCCGTGGGACGATCGCTCGGTGGGCCGGCGGCTCGGGCTCACCGGTATCCAGGTGCTCAACGCGCGCACGGCGGCGCGCTCGCTCCTGCTGAAGAGCATGGCGGCCAGGGACGGCCGATGAGCGTGTCGGAACACCTCTCGCTCTCGCAGGTGCGCGCCTACGTGCGCGGCGCGCTGCATCCCTCCACCCTCGTGGGCCTCGACGACCACCTCGCAAACTGCGCGGCCTGCCAGGCGGCCCTGGCCCGCGAATCCGACGCCTCGTTCGGCGCGGAGGCCTTTGCCCGCGC
>JBDTWC010000628.1:0-2716 GCA_040006875.1 Acidobacteriota bacterium
AGGCAAACCGGACGGCGCAGCGGCGCCCGGTTCGGTCTGCTCGAGGTAGGCAATCGCGTGATGCGTGATCTTGCGGCCGGGCAGCGTCGCCGGCCGGATTTCGATGGCGCGCACCCAGCGCGGCTCGGTGATACCCGACGCGGTGACGCGCTTGTCCCAGGCATCCTGCGATACCTTCGGCATCGTGAATTCGTACGACTTGATGATCAGATCGGGCTCGGTCTGACCGAACTGCGCCGCGAAGTTCCAACCCTGATCGTCGGGCCAGTGCTTTGCGGCCGGCATGTCCTTGAGATCGCCCTGCGGCGCGCCGGCGTCGACCCAGCGGACGATGGTCTCGAGCTGCTCGTCGCTCAGCGAGCGGTCGTTCTTGAACTTCTGCACGCCGACCGTGCGATCGATTTGCCACGGCGGCATCTGCCGATCGGCGACGCGGGCCTTGATCGAGCGCGCCCACGGACGCGCCTCGGAGAAGGTCATGAGCGACATCGGCGCCATCGAGTCGGGCCGATGACACGCTTCGCATTTTTCCTGGAAGATCGGCGCGATATCCTTCGTGAACGTCGGCGTCTTCGGCGCGTCGGCGGCGGCGGCCATCGCCGGCACCATCAACGCTACGCCCACCACCCAGTGCGTCAGTTGCCTCATGTTCGTGCTCCCTCTCCTAATTCTACGGTCGGACGGTCACTTTCGCGTAGGTATTGGTCCAGCAGCACTGAAAGCCGCCGCCGCCCTCGCCAGATTCGTCATTGGCCTGCACGCGCAGGGTGTAATCGCCCGCGGCGGCGAACGTGGCCGCGAAGGTGACCATGGCGCCCTGCTTCAGGACCGGCACCCGGGCCTTGTCGAAGGTCACTTTCCCCGGTCCGCGGAACTTGTGAAGCGAAACGGTCGCGACGGCGCCCGAGCCGCGGCCGCCGCCGAACCCGGCGCCCTCAGTCGGGGCCTTGGGATCCTCGACCCAGATGCTGACCTCGACCGGCTGATTCACCGTGCCGGTGAAGGTGGCGGCTACGATGGTCGGTGGCCCCGTGACCTTGGCCCCGACTTCAGAGAAGGCGAGGACCGGCGGCTTGTTGTGCATCCCGAGCTCCTCGTACGGGCTGATGGGATACCCCTTGTTGAGGGTCAGCGGAATCGATTGCGTCTCGCCGTTGGCCACGATGCTCCAGGTGAGCGACTTGGTGCCAAAGTCCTTGGGGACTTTGATGGTAAAGACGCCCCACTGACGGCCGATCTCGAAGTGCGTCGGCTGCCCCTGGTCAACCGGGCCAGGCTCGACGCGGTTGTTCGGCCCCGCCGGGATGTCGAGCGCTTCCTTGGTGTTCCGGTTGTAGTAGCCGAGCAGCAGGCTGAAGCTGCCGTCCGGATTATTGTACCAACCCTCGTAGGCCGGCGTGATGCTCGCGCCGCGTTCGCGCTGTGGGTCGAGCGGCAGGGCCGTCTTGGGGGCCTGGGCGCCGACGGCGGCGACGCCGCACACCAGCAAGGCGAGGCAAGCGGACACCATCCACCCACGATTTCTGTCGAAGATCGCTGTGCTCATTTGTTAGGGGTGCTTACATTCTAGCAGATGCCGCATGGCTTTCCAACGAAACCCCGTGCTACGGTGGATCACAGTATGAGACGGTTCCTGACCCGCGGCGTGTTCCCGGTCACCGCTCTCGCGAGCGTCATGCTGTCCGCGCCGGTCCGCGCCCAGGCCCCGGCGCCGCTGGCGGGCGTATGGTCGCTCAACCGCGCCCAGAGCGAGTTTCCCGCCGACATCGGGTTCAACCCGGAATGGATGACGGCGGCGGCGGGCGACGGTCAGCGAGGGTCGACCGGCGGTGGCCGCGGGCGGCGTGGATCGGGCGGCGGCGCGGCCGCGCCATTTTCCGCGCGCCCGGAGAGCTACGAAGACGCCCACCGCGCGCAGCTGCTCACCGCGGAGGTGCGCAGTCCCGCGGCGCGGCTGATGATCGTCGACACGCAGTCCGCGATCACGTTCACCAATGAGCTGGGCCAGTCACGCACCGTGCACCCGGACGGGCGGCAGGAATCGATCGAGATTCAGGGCCTGGTGGTCAACGTCACGTCGAAGCGAGACGGCGATCAACTGACCATCGACTACCGCGTCGATCAGAACAGGGAGATCCGCTACACCTACGCGGCCACTGCCGCCCCATCGCAGCTCGTGGTCTACGTGCAGTTCCTCGATCACGGGAAAGGCGACAACGCCAGGCGGATCTACGAGCCCGGCGCCAGCATGCCGACGCCAACCGCAGCGGCATCTCCAGCTGTCCGCCCGGCGCCCGGGGCGCCCGGCCAGCCGGCGCCCGATTCGTTCGATCAGCGCCCCGGGGCGGAGCTCAAAGGACTGACCACGCTCGGGGTTCTCGTCGAGACGCTGAGCCCGCAGGCCATCGCCTGCGGCCTGGCGCAACATTCGATCGAAGACTCGCTGGCGAAGCGCCTCTCCAGCGCCGGCTTCACGGTGCGGCGCAACTCGGATGAAGACACCTACGTGTACGTGAACATCATGACGACCAGCCTGCCCAACGGCGCGTGCGCCTCGCGCTACGACACGTTCCTGTACACCCACGCCACCGCGAAGCTGTCGTATCGCGAGCAGCCTGTGCTGGTACAGGTGTCGCTGATGCACCGCGGCGGCATCGGCACCAGCGCCGCGGCCGCCCACAGTTCGGCGGTGGTGCGCGGTCTCGAGGGCTACATC
>JBDTWC010000629.1:0-2710 GCA_040006875.1 Acidobacteriota bacterium
CCTTTCCTGCGCGATCGGCGCATCGACGCCTATGGCCCGCTGACCGAGCGCTTCTCCGACGGCACGGCCGCGGCCGCTCCTGGCCGCAAGCGGTGAGCCGCGCGGCCACGTGGTCGGGTACGCCGGCCGAACACGGCTTTGCCTTTCCCGCCGAATGGGCCCCGCACGCCGGCACCTGGATCAGTTGGCCGCGTCCGGAAGGGATCTCGTTCCCCGGCTTCTACCACCGCTCGATCGCCGACGTCGTCCGGGTGATCGCCGCCATCACCGCCTTCGAACCGGTGCATCTGAACGTGCCCAACGCGAACTACGAGCGGCTCGTGAAGGACACGCTGCGCGCGGCCGGTGTGCGCCTCTCGCGGGTGCACTTCCACCGCATCCCGACCAACGAGTGCTGGACCCGCGATCACGGTCCAGCCTTCGTGCAGCGTAGGCGGCGCGGCAAGGTCGAGACCGCCATCGTCGACTGGGGCTTCAACGCGTGGGGTGGCAAGTATCCGCCCTGGGATGCCGATGACGCCGTGCCCACGCGCGTGGCCGCCGAACTCGGCCTGAAGGTGTTCGACGCCGACATCGTGATGGAGGGCGGCGCGGTGGACTTCAACGGCGCCGGCACCGTGCTCACGACCACCGCGTGCCTGCTCCACAAGAACCGCAACGGCGGCTTGTCGAAGCCCGAGGTGGAGCGCTACCTGCGCGACTACTACGGTCAGCGGCACGTGGTGTGGCTGGGCGAGGGCATCGCCGGCGACGACACCGACGGCCACGTCGACGACCTGGCGCGGTTCATCGACGCGCGCACCATCGTCACCGCCGTGGAGGACGATCCGGCCGACGACAACTACGGCGTGCTGCGCGACAACCGGCGCCGGCTGGCCACGGCCCGCGATGCGGATGGCCGGCCCTTCGACATCGTGGAGCTGCCGATGCCGCGCGCCGTGGCGCACGAAGGGCAGCGCCTACCCGCCACCTACGTGAACTTCTACTTCGTGAACGGCGGCGTGCTCGTGCCCACCTTCGGCGATCGACGTCGCGATCGCGAGGCCATCGCCCGCTTGCAGCACGCCCTGCCGGCGCGCACCGTGATGGGCGTGGACTGCCGCGCCCTCATCTGGGGCCTCGGCGCCATCCACTGCCTGACCCAGCAGCAGCCGCGCGGGTGAAGCGCGGAGCGGGCCGCCTGACCGCAGGTGCGATGGCGGCGACGTTCAAGGCCGTGACGACGGTGATACAATGAGCGGCTGTAGCGTCTGCCGGAAAGTGGACAGTGCCATTGAGGCCTGGGCCCGGATCCGGCGAAAGGACCCCATCATGAAGCCCGGCATTCACCCCGAGTACCACGAAGTCACCGCCAAGTGCGCCTGCGGCGCCTCGTGGCAGACCCGCTCCACTGTCAAGGACGTCCACTTGGACATCTGCAGCAACTGCCACCCGTTCTTCACGGGCCGCCAGAAGCTGCTCGACACCGAGGGCCGCATCACCCGCTTCAACAAGAAGTTCGGTGCGCAGACCGTCGACGCCCTCAAGGCCGCGAACAAGGCCAAGAAGGACGCGAAGACGGTCAAGCCCAGCTAGCCGCCCACCGCTACTCGTCGTCCTTTTTCCCGGCGTCGCCGCCCCGTGCGCGGCGCGCGCCGAGGAAGAGGCCGGCGACGCTCGCCGCACCCAGTCCCGCCGCGCCCAATCCAAACAACGCTTTCGTGAACGATCTCGCCTTGCGCGGCTGCGTCGTGCCGCGCACGAGCTGGCGGTAGACCTCGGCCTCGGGAGGCGGGGGCGGCGCCGGGCGTGGCCGGGCGAGGCGATCGGGGGCCGGCACCCAACGGCTCATGTAGGTGAACTGGTCCGACGCGCACACCGGGCAGCGGTACTCGTCGTGGACCTCGTCACAGTCCAGGCACAGGCGAGCGGTTCGTAGCTGCATGATTCGAGTGTAGCGCGGTCCGCTGGTCGAAAATCACCGGTTGTGCCCAGGCCCGCAGCGCCGTACACACCGAGGGCGGCGTTCCGTAAGGAGCGCCGCCCTCAGCGTGACTGCGTTGTTGGCCGGGCTCTAATGAGCCCTGGCCCCCTCTGGCCCTAGAAGTTCAGGCTGAAACCCACGCGGATGATGCGGGGCGACAGAATCTCCGAGGGGAACAGGTACTGCGAGCCGACCGTCGCGTTGTTGCCCACGGTCGTGTCGGCATTGCCGATGTTGAACACGTCCACCTGCGGCGTCAGGCTGCGGGTGCCGAAGCGGAACACCTTCGACAGGCGGAGGTCGACCATCGTGACGTTGTCGAAGCGCTCGTCGCCACGCTGGCTGAGGAGCACGGTCTGAGTGGCGCGGGTCATCGTCACCCCGGCGGCGGCCGCCTGCGCGCGCGTCACTGACGCCGTCGACACGTAGGGGTAGCCGCTGTTCGAGATGAGCGTCCCAGCCAGGCTGATGTCGTAGGGGAGGCGGTAGCTGCCCGACAGGCGGAAGGCGACCTGCGAGTCGCTGCCAATGATGCCGTTCGGGTAGGTGGTGTTGTTGGGGTCGTTCAGGTCGGCAGTCGTCGACTGGCCGCCGGAGTTGTTCACGCCGCCGGTGTTCTTCCCGAGCGTGAGGCCGGCAACCATCTGCCAGTTCTTCGACATGCGCTTGTTGGCCGTGAACTCCACGCCCTTGTAGTCGGTGTCCAGGAAATCCTGGTTATCGCGGATGTTGTTCTGCGCGCTGGCC
>JBDTWC010000630.1:0-2710 GCA_040006875.1 Acidobacteriota bacterium
GACCCACGCCGATGGGGAAGGCGACGGCCATGCCGGCGATGTCGATGGCAGCCACGAGCAGGATGTTCGAGAGGTTGAAGACGACGCCGCCGGTGAACGCCGAGACGAGCGAGCCTTGATCGGCCTGCGCCATGTCGACCATGAAGCTGCGGCCGGCCGTGCCGGTGCTCCCCAGCGTGAACGCGAGCACCAGCGCGAACAGCAGCACGCCGAGGGCATAGTCCCAGTAGAACAACTCGAAGCGCCATTCCTTGCTGGCCAGCTTCTGCGTGTTGGCCCACGACCCCCAGCACAGCATCGTGATGACGCACATCACTACCGCCGCGGCGTATGACTCAACAACCGTCATGTCGATCCTCCGGTGCCGCCGTCGCTGCCGGGCGCACACTCATGGCTGTCACTTGCCGGCGGGCCGTGTGCGCGTCACGCGCTCCACGTAGAGCCGGATGAACTTGTCCCAGTCGAGATCGATCTGCACCTGCATCTTGCGCGCGCCCTCGCCGCCCGGCCAGATCTGCGGCGCGCCCACCGACACACCGTAGTTGGCATCGTGGTTGATGTCCACATCCACGAACAGGTCGACGGTCGTGATCAGTTGCGGCGCCACCAGGGCCACGGCCGCGATCTGGTCATACATCAGCGCCACCCGGTCGGGCTGCTTCTGGAAGCCGGGGCCGAGGTTGTCCTTCACGAGCCGCGTGATCGGCGTGTCGACGGCGACGATCTTGTCGTACCACTCCTTGGTGAACTTGGCCTTGCGCGACACGTTGAGCGGCGACAGCACGATCGGAATCACCGATCGCAGCACCACCTGTGCCGCTTCGGGGTCGACGTAGAAGTTGAACTCGGCGTTGGGCGTGTGGTTGCCGCCGCCGTCGGGCAGCGACGCGATCGCGCCGCCCATGATCACGAGCTGCTTCACGTTCTTGGCGAAGTTCACCTCGGTGCGCATGGCCATGGCGATGTTGGTGAGCGGGCCGATGGCCAGGATGGTGACCTGCCCGGGGTTGTCCATCACCGTCTTCACCAGGAAGTCGACGGCGCTCGTGGCCTCGACCTTCTTCCTGGTGGCGAAGCCCCCGGGCGGCGCCGGAGCCGGGTCGTTGGCATACCAGCCGCCGTGCCGTTTGCTGTCCCACTCGGTGCCCTGGTGCAGCCACGGGCCAGCGGCGCCCTTGAACACCGGAATCTCGCTGCGCCCGGTCACCTCGAGCACCTTCAGGGCGTCGGCCGTGGCCACGTTCATGCTGCGGTTGCCGGCCACGGTGGTGATGCCGAGCACGTCGAGCTCGGGCGAGTTGAGCACGAAGAACAACGCCATGGCGTCGTCCTGCGGCGGGAACGCGAAGTCGGTGTCGAAGATGATCTTCTGCGCCGGCTGGGCCACGGCCGGAGCCGTGGCGCACAGCACGAGCAGGACGGCGCCGATACTGGTCAATCGCATGGCGGGTACTTTCCTTCGCTTAGAACACGTACTTCAGAGCCAGCTGCACCTGCCGTGACGACTTCACGGTGGAGGTGATCACGCCGAAGAGGGGCGAGCCCACGGTGGTGTTCGGCGCCGCGAACTGCGCGTTGTTGAACAGGTTGAAGACCTCGGCGCGGAACTGGAAGCCGACGAACTTCTTCGACAGCGCCAGGTCGGCGTTCCACCGACCCGGCCCGAACAGGGTCGTGCGCGCGGCGTTGCCGAGCACGCCGACCGCGGGCGCGGTGAAGCAACTGGTGTCGAACCACTTCTGCACCGAGGGGTCGTCGAGCTCGCCGCTGCAGACCCGGTTGGGCCGGTTGCCGAAGGCCGTGCCCGACTGGTTGTTGGCCATGCTCATGCCCAGCGGATAGCCGGTCTGCGCGATGAAGATGGTGTTGATGCTCCAGCCCCCGAGGATGGCCTCGGGCACACCCTTCAGGTTGGGGAGGAAGCGGTGGCCGTTGCCGACCGGCACCTGATAGAGCGCACTGAGCGAGAGGTTGTGACGCAGGTCGGTGTTGGCCGAGCCCACGTCCGCGTCTTCCGCCCCGACGACCGGGAAGTAGACGATGCCCGGGTCGCCGCCAAAGCCCGACACGCCGTTGGTCAGGGCCTTGGCGAAGGTGTAGGAGCCGAGCAGGTAGAAGCCGCCGACGCTGCGCCGTTCCAGGCGCAGCTGCATCGAGTTGTATTTCATCCAGCCGCGGCTGAGCGCGGCGTTCACGGCCTGAAGCTGCGGATACGGACGGCGCGCGGCCGCGTTGAACCCGGGTCCGGGCGGTGCGGTGTTCAGGTTGCGGCTCTTGTCGAACAGGCGGTCGGCGTAGCTGCCCGCATACGCGATGCTGGCGATGGTGCTGAACGGCAGCTGGCGCTCCACGTTCACGCTCCACTGCTGCACCCGGCCTTGCTTGAAGTTCGGGTCGATGGTGGTCCAGTCACCGCGGTAGTTGGCCGGATCGACCGGCTGGCTGTTGTCGGGGAAGCCGGTGGCGAGCGTGCGCACCGGGGTGATGTTGTCGCTCGTAAAGGCGTAGGCGTTGGCGTAGGGCGGATTCTGGTAGGGGCCGGTGGAGCCGCCCATCGCCGACACGTCGTGGTAGATGCCGTAGCCGCCGCGAATCACGGTGTTGGTGCTCTGGCGCGGGCTCCACGCGAAGCCCAGGCGCGGCTGGATGTTGCTCCAGTCGGTCTTCACGCCGACCGTGCCGCCCACGAAGGTCTCGCCGGTGTAGAAGT
>JBDTWC010000631.1:0-2696 GCA_040006875.1 Acidobacteriota bacterium
CCGTCGTCGTCCGGACTGCGGCCGCCTCACGCTAGGGCAGGAACGTGGCGATCTCGTCGAGCGGCCGGCGCGAGATGTCCGGCACCTGCGCGTCGGGCGCCGGATGACCGACGACGAGGAGCAGGAACGGCCGTTCATTGGCCGGGCGCCCCAGCAAGGTGTTCAAGAAGCCCATCGGGCTCGGTGTGTGCGTGAGAGTGACCAGGCCCGCGTCGTGGAGCGCGGTGACGAGAATCCCGGTCGCGATGCCCACCGACTCGGTGGCGTAGTAGTGCTTCACCACCTGGCCAGTCGCGCCCACACCGTGCGCGCGCACGAAGATCGCGATGAGCCACGGCGCCACCTCCAGAAAGGGCTTGTTCGAGTCGGTGCCGAGCGGCGCCAGAGCGGCCAGCCACTCTTGGGGCGCGCGGGTCTGGTAGAACTCCCGCTCTTCTTCCTCCGCGGCAGCGCGGATCCTCTGACGCAGGGCCACGTCGTTGCATCCGATGGCCACGAAGTGCCACGGCTGCTGATGGGCACCGCTCGGCGCCGTGCCGGCCGCCGCCAGGCACTGTTCGATGAGCGCCCGCGACACCGGATCGGGCGCGAAGTCGCGCACCGTGCGGCGGCGCGCCACCCGGGCCGCAAACGCCGTGGCCCGTGCCAGCCCCTCGGCGTCGGGCAGCGATTCATGGACGAGCGGACGGAGACGCGGCGCCATCGGAACAGATGGGCTCAGAGCCGTTCGCGCGAGCGGTAGTGCTGATGCAGCGCGCGGGTGATGCTCTTGGCCTGGGCCCGTTCCTGGACCCGCTCGCGCACGTCCTGCTTGGCGCCCAGGGCCCGGGCCTCGGACTGCAGCTTGTAGAAGCTCTCGAGCCGCGCGGGGTCGAGCCGGCCCTCGGCCACCGCCTCGCGCACCGCACAGCGCGGCTCCGAGCGATGGAGGCAGTTGGTGAAGTGACAGCCCTCGGCCAGCGCTTCGATGTCCTCGAAGCTCGCCTGCGGCGCGTCTGGCGCGGTCCACAACTGCAGCTCGCGCATGCCGGGCGTGTCGATGAGCAGGCCGCCGCCCGGCATCGGCACGAGCTGACGGTGACGCGTGGTGTGGCGCCCGCGCGAGTCGGACACGCGCACCGCGGCCGTGGCCAGCATGTCGTGGCCGAGCAGCTGATTGATGAGCGTGGACTTCCCGGCTCCCGAGCTGCCGAGCAACGTACCGGTCTGCCCGGGGCGAATCGCACTGCGCACGGTGTCGACGCCGCGGCCGTCACGCACGCTCACGGCGACCACCTCCACGCCTGGCGCGGCGGCGCGACTCTCTTCCAGCTGCGTCGCGACGGCGTCGGACAAGTCGGCTTTGCTGAGCAGCACGAGCGGCGTGGCGCCGCTTTCCGTCGCCATCACGAGATAGCGCTCCAGCCGGCGCGGGTTGTAGTCGCGATCGAGGCCCATCACGATGAAGACCACGTCGATGTTCGCGGCGACCACCTGCTGCTCGGTGAGCGCGCCGGCCGCCTTGCGCGAGAAGTGGCTGCGCCGTGGCAAGATCGCTTCGATGGTGGCGCTGCGCTCGCCCGGATTGGTGCGGATCGCGACCCAGTCGCCCACGGCGGCCATGGCTTGCCGTCCGACCGCTTCGTGCAGGAGCTTGCCGGCATGCTGACCGCGTACGTCGCCGTGCGCCGTGTAGAGGCGCAGCAGATGGTTGTATTCAATGGCCACCCGCGCCGGCGTGAGTCCGTCGGCCGCATAGGGACGGAACACCTCGGCCCAGCGGTTGTCCCAACCGTAGAGCGCCAGATCAATGGGCGGCGCTTCGGCGGCGAGGGCCGGGCTGGCGTCGGCGTCGGTGGGCGGCGATCCGGGCATCGGGGTAGTGTCCCGCGTCTCGTGTCCGCTGACAAGGCCGCGACGCGGTCCAGGAGGGCGGCGTGAAGAACCAGTTGTCGCTCTTCGGACCGCCGGACGACGAGGCCACAACCGGCGCGCGCGCCGTGGACGCAGCCCTGGCCGCCCGCCGGGCGCAGGGCGCCGCCCTCGCCGCGGTCTTGCCTTCCGACCTGGCGTTCGGCACGAGTTCCTGGACGTTTCCGGGCTGGGCTGGCCTGGTCTACCCGTCCGGCGTGTCCTTGGCCGCGCTCGGACGCGAGGGCCTGCGTCACTATGCCCGGCATCCGCTGCTCCGCACCGTGGGTGTGGACCGGAGCTACTACGCGCCGATTCCGCTCGACGACCTGCGCCGCTACGCCAGTCAGCTGCCCGACGGGTTCCAGTGCTGCGTGAAGGCGCCGGCGATGGTGACGTCGCGGCTCATGCCGGCCTTCGGGACCGCCCGCAACGGGGCGGCCGCCAATCCCGACTTCCTGTCGGTGCCGCGGCTGGTCGACGACCTGCTGGTGCCGCTCAGCGTCGGGCTCGGCGCGCACTGTGGACCAGTCGTGCTCGAGTTCCCGCCCGGGGCGCGTGATCAGGCGCAGCCGCCGGGCGCGTGGATCGCGGCGCTGGACCAGTTCCTCGAGGCGCTACCGCGCGACTTCGCCTACGCGGTCGAGATTCGCGATCGCACTCTGCTCACGCCCGCCTACCGCGCCGTGCTGGCGCGCCACGGCGTGGCCCACACCTACAACTACTGGAGCGCGATGCCGATGCCGCTGGCGCAGGCCGACGTCGTGCCGCCCGAAGACCAGCCGTTCTCGATCGTGCGCCTGCTC
>JBDTWC010000632.1:0-2693 GCA_040006875.1 Acidobacteriota bacterium
CTCGATGTCGGGATTCTGGATAGCGGGATTCTCGATGTCCGGGTTCTCGATGTCGGGATTCTCGATGTCCGGGTTGTAGATCTCGGCGTTCTCGATGTCAGGATTCACGACATCGGGATTCTCGATGTCGGGGTTCTCGATGTCCGGGTTCTCGATGTCCGGGTTGAGCACGACGCGCCCGGTGAGGCCGCCGGCCAGGGTCGCCCCGCCCACCGCCGTGACTTCGGCTACGTCGACGCGCACCTGACCCCGCGCGTCCGACGAGGTCACAAAGAGCGTGCGCGATGCAGTGGATCGCGGCGGGACACGCACGTCGAGAAACGTCTTGGGTGCGATCGATCTCGTGCTGTAAGGCGGCAGCGGGAACTGCTCGAACGACGCCCGGCCGCCGGCCGGCTGGGCCAGCACGGTCATGCGGAAGGTCTTCGTGACGGTGGTCTGGTTCTGCGCGAACACGACGAACCCGCGCTGCACCGTGGGCGAGAGCGGCTTGGTGTTGCCGGGGGCGCCCACGAGCAGGCCGCCGCCGATGCGCGCGGTGTAGATGTTCTGGTTCCGCGACCCGGCGTTGCCGGCCCGGCACATGGCCACCGTCTGGGTGGGGTCGAACAGACTGGTCGCCGGGAACTGTCCGTTGATGGTCGGCGGCGTGTAGTTGGCCCAGTTGCCGTCGAGCGGGGGGCGCACGTCGCGATTGTCGGTCCAGGCGGCGTGGAACACGGGGAACTCGGCGCCGGCCGCGGTGTTGTAGGTCCATTGGCCGTTGGCGCCTGGCACGAAGGCCGGGGCGGCCGAGAGATCGATGTAGTCGCCGATGAACGGCACCGTGCCCTGCTTGAACATGGGCAGGTTGGGCGGGTTCACCTGGAGCTGCTCGAGCGCCGAGGTGCGACTGCGATAGCCGTAGATGTAGTCGGAGATCTTCACCGACGGCGCGAACACCGGCGACGCGCCCGGGGTGCCCAGCGCGCCCCGGATGTCGATGGTGTGACGCTTGTTGTTGGTGGAATCCGCATCGCTGACGAAGCGCCCGAAGACCTGCGCTGCCGTTTCGCGCAGGTCGTAGTAGACGAGCATGAGCTTGCCGCCGGCGAAGACCAGCGACGGCATGAGCTGATGGCCGTACTGCGCCCGGTCATCCACGACCACGGGAGCCGACATATCCCGGCCGTTGGTGGTCGTGACGATGAGGACGCGGGCGTCGCCGTCGACCGGATCGGGCCGCAGCGCGGCATAGCCGCGTTCGGACCAGGCGATGTAGGCGCGGCCGTTGCCATCGACGGTCATGGTCGGATAGGCATTGGTGCGGAAGCGGAATGTGCTCGTGCCCTGATCGAGTTCGTCGATGTCGTCGACGTCGGTCGCGGCCCCGCGCTTCTCGCGGTGTTCGAATAGGCGGTCCGGATCCTGGCGCGGGCCCGTGCGGCGCAGTCCGCGGGCCTTGCCCGGGGCATCGAACGAATTGCCGTTGATGGCCAGGCGCGCCACCATGACGGCGTCGGCGTCCAGCGCGGTGGCCGTGGCAAAACGCCGCCAGGCCACGAACACGTCGCCCGACTGTGGCACGACGGCGATGGTGGCGCCCTGGTTCAGAGCGTCGGCAGTGTTGCTCACCCGCATCGGGGCGCTCCACGTGGCGCCGCAGTCCATGGATCGCTTGAGGTAGATGGTCGAGCGAAGGGTTGAATCCTGGCCGGTGAACGAGGTGTAGGCGACGTAGATGGCTCCAGCCGGCACGCGGTCCAGACCATCGTCTCCGCCCTTCTTGTCGTCCTTGCCTCGGTCGCGATGGCCGTTGCGCTTGACGGTGCCGCCGCTGAGGGTGCCGCCCACCACGCACTGAGTGGGGTTGTTGCCGCGCGGCATGTCGACCGCCATCCACGGCTTGTCGAGGAACACCCCGGGCGAAGAGGTGGTGACCAGACTCGTCCCGAGGTAGGCGACGGGATCGCCGTTCTCCTTGTTGTTGCGATCGATGAACCGGGTCACGAAGATGGCGCTCTTGCCACCTTCGCCGCGGTCGAACGCCAGGCCGTTGTAATAGAGCAGGCCGTGGGTGCCGGCTCGCACCACAGGATCAGCAGCGGCCTGATAGCCCTTGAGGGGTGACGCGAGTCCGGCCGCGGACCGGTCTTGTGGGTAGCCGGGAAGCAAGGTACTGGACCACCGCTGGCCGCCGTCGAACGACTTGAAGACACCGAGCCAAGCATCGCCCGTCTCGGCGGCTCCGGGCAGACCGGGAATGTCGACCGTCCGGTAGTCGTTGCTACCGGCAACCAGGTGCAGGGGGTTGCGTGTGGACGCGGCAATCGAGGGCTCGTTCTGCCGCTGCAGGAAAGGGTCGCCGCCGGGCCATTCAGTGCCGGCCACCATGTTGACGTTCCGGCCGGGAATCTGAGCTAGCAGGGCGGCGCCGGCGACAAGCGCGAGGGCGAGGGGGCCGGCAACGACGACGCGGCGCAGACGAGTCTGGGTAGAGGGGGGTCGAACCATCGGTGGCGGCTCCTGGGCTGGGCGCGGAAACGGAACTCCGGCTCGCAGATGTATGCGAATCGTAGAGCAGCATCCCCTCAGACGCCGGCAAATATTTCGGGCAGCGGCCGGAGTGGCCGCCAGGAACGGGTCAAACGCCGGCCAGTTCGCGCTTCAGCCACGCACGGGCGTGACGGAGATCACGGTCCACGGTCGCTTCC
>JBDTWC010000633.1:0-2688 GCA_040006875.1 Acidobacteriota bacterium
GCAGCGCATCGGCGCTGCGCTCGACCCCCGGCGTCTTGCCGTACCAGATGCCGAAGACGCCGTCGACGGTCGCGCCCGGGTAGAGGTTGACGTACTGCGTGCCCCACACCGCCGTGGCGGCGAGGTCTTCGTTGATTCCCGGCTGGAAGCGCACGTTCGCGGCCTGGAGCCGCTCCTGGATACGCCAGAGCTCGAGGTCGTAGGTGCCGAGCGGCGAGCCGCGATAGCCGCAGATGAAGGCGCCAGTGTTCAGGCCGCTGCGCTGGTCGCGCTGCCGCTGCTCGAGGGGCAGACGGACGAGCGCTTCGGTGCCGGAAAGCATCACGGTGCCTTCGGCCAGGTCGTACTTCTCTTCGGGAGAGCTCATGTCGGATCCTTGGAGCGGGAGGGCGCCGCCTGCACGCCGGCACGGCGTGCCACGTCGAGCAGGGCAACACCGGCAGCCTTTCGGTCCCAGCATTCGCCGGCCACCGCGTAGAGCTGCGACTTCATCACCTTGTTGGTCGGAGTGCGGGGCAACGCCTCGATGGGTTGGAGATAGCGCGGCACCATGTAGTGGGGCAGCAGGCGCACCAGGTGCTCCAGCAGGTCCTGCGGCTCCCAGCGTCGCCCCGGTCGCAGCGCCACGAGCAGCTTGATGTCGTCATCGGACTCGAAGCCGGAAGGAACGCCGATGGCGGCGCATTCGCGCACCGCCGGATGCTGCGCCGCTGCCGACTCGATCTCGTACGATGAGATGTTCTCGGCGCGGCGGCGGATGCGATCGCCGAGGCGGTCGACGAAATGGAACCAGCCTTCGGGGTCAACGTAGCCGGCGTCGCCGGTGTGGAACCACAGGTTGCGCCAAGCCTGCAAGGTCTTCTCGGGCATGCCGATATAGCCCTGCATCATGGTCCACGGCTGCTCCGGCCGGACAACGAATTCACCGACCTGATCGGCCAGCAGTTCGACGTCGGTCTCGGGATCGACCACACGCACGTCCGCCCAGCGACGATTGAGCTTGCCGCAGGTGCCGGTGCGCAGCGGCCCGTCGAGCGGACACCAGCACGGGTTGTTCACTTCGGTCATCCCCCACACCTCGACACCCCGCACGCCATAGCGGCGCTCGAAGTCGGCGGCGATCCGGCGCGGAAAGGGCGACGCCATCAGGCGCTCGAGCGGGTTGTCGGCGTCGTTGGCGGCGGGCGGCAGCGCGTGCACCATCTCCAGCATCGCGCCGTGGGCGAGCGTCGCCGTCGCACCGCACTCCCGGATGCGCGCCAGCCAGCGCTCAGCGCGGAACTGACGGTCGAGCACCACCTGCGCGCCGGAGAGCAGTCCGGCATAGAGCGAGATGAACTTTCCCGCGGTGTGGAACATCGGGTGGAAGGCGTAAAGCGTGTCGCGCCCGGTTAGACGAAGGCCTTGCACCGTCTGCAGCGCCAGCGCATAGGCTTGGCCGTGCGGCATCATCACGCCCTTCGCCGGGCCGCTCGTGCCCGAGGTGAAGATGATTGACGCGAGCGACGAGATGGCGGGCTCGTCTTCGAGCTCCGGCGGTGCCGACGGCAGGGCCGCGAGCGGCACCAGCTCGGCCTTGGCGAAGCCACCTGGCGCGCCGCCTGCCGTGTAGTCCGGCAGGCGAAAGTGGACGATGCGCGCGAGATGTCGAAGCCGCGGCTCGGCATCGCGCAACACCCCGAGGAAGCGCTCCTCGACCAGCAGCACCTTCGCCTGAACGATGTTGAGGGCGTGCTCCAGCGGGCCGCCGCGGTAGCCCGTGTTGATCATCACGTCGACGGCGCCGAGCAGGTTCGCACCCATCCAGGCATGGATCGCCGTCCGGCAGTTCGGCGCCATCACAGCAACGAAATCGCCAGGGCCGACGCCGGCGGCGCGCAGCGTGCCGGCCATCGCGTAGGCCGAGGCCCGACACTGCGCGAAGGTCTGCGTGCCCTCGCCTTCCGTCGTCACGAACGGCCGGTCAGGCGTCTCGACCACGCGAGCGTCGAGCGCCCGCGGCAAGGTCCAGCGCTGGGGCTCGAGCTCAGGCAAAGCGGTCACGCGTCCAGCTGCTTTCGCAAGGCGTGCGTCGCCAGCAGGAAGAAGCCCTGGCCGAAGAGGGTGCTGCCGAAAGGAACGCCGGGGCCGCCGGGCGGCACCGCGACCCCGGGCACGGAACCGTCTTCCTGAATGGAGAGCGCCACCGCGCGCCAGCCGTTCAGCGCCGATTCGACCAGCTCCTTGCCGACGAGGCCACGTTCCGCCGCCTTGGCGGCAGCGTACGCGAACATCACGGTGGACGAGGCCTCGTACTTCGAGAACGGGTCGTCGAGGATGTGGCGCAGGAAGCCGCTCCGGTCCTGTAGCGATTGCATCGCCAGGAGCGCCGCGCGGCAGGTGTCGGCGAGGTACTTGGCGCGCTCGTGGTCAGGCGCGATCTCGAGCAGATCGACGGCAGCGCACACGAGCCAGCCGTTGCCGCGGGCCCAGAGGGTGGACTGCGGATAGTGGTTTGGCGTCTCGCACCAGGCGTGGCGCGCCAGATGGGTGAAGGGATCGATCAGATGCTGGGCATGTACCTCGTATTGCCTGAACGCCTCGTCGACGTGCTGCCGCTCGCCGGTGATCTGGCCGTAGCGCGCCATGAACGGCGCCATCAGGTAGATGAAGTCGACCCACAGCTCCTTCGATTCGTAGCGGCACGAA
>JBDTWC010000634.1:0-2687 GCA_040006875.1 Acidobacteriota bacterium
CGCCGCCCGCGTCGGCCCGACCCCCGGCGTGCGCATCAGGCCGTGGGCCGTGGCACGGCCGAGGCCGCCGGCATCGCCGACGGCATCGAGCAGCGCGCCGGCAACGCCGAGCACGTCGCAGCTGCGCACCCCGCTGCCGAGCAGCACCGCCACCAGCTCGTTGTCGCCGAGCGCCGCCGCGACGGCGCGCAGCAGCTTCTCGCGCGGACGATCGGCCGCGGCCAGCGTCGCCAGACGCACTCGTCGAGTCTTCCGCTCCGCGACGTCCATGTGCCTCCGGTATACTGCGCCCCGGCCATGTTCGGGATTCGCTGCCGTCGTCTCACCCTCGCGCTCGTGTGCCTCACCGCTGCGTGCGCCGAACCACCTACCAAAGAACTGTCGCAGGCCGAAGGCGCCCTGAGAGCGGCGCGCGCCGCCGGCGCCGCTCTCTACGCCAGCGCTGAATTCGCCGCGGCCGAGGCCACGCTGGCGCGCGCCCACACCGATGTGACGGCCCGCGACTATCGCGCCGCTCTCGGCCACGCGCTCGATGCCAGCGCCAAAGCTCAGGCTGCCGCCGGCGCCGCCGTCGAGGGCCGCGTGAAGGCGCGCCTCGCCGCCGATCAGACGCTCGACGACTTCTCCGTGCTGATCGAGGAGACCGACGCGGCGCTGGCCACGCCAGAAGCGAAGCGCGTGCCAGCCGCCACGCGCCGCCGCGTCGCCGCCACGGTCAGCGCCGCCGCCGACGCCTTGCGCGATGCGCGCGCCGCCGTGGAGCACGACGACATGGCGCTGCTTGTGCCTCTGGCGGAGCACACGGCGGCCCTGCACGCCGCGCTCGACTCGCTCGCGCCGCCGGCGCCGGCGCCGAAGACGCGCGCACGCTCCTGACGGCGACGGCCGCGTGCGCGACCCGGCAGTCCGCAGAAATCGCGGTCTATTCAGGGCACGCCGCTGTCAGATTCCGCGCCCCGCCGGGTCGACCCGTCGGGCGGGCGACGACGTTGCGCGACTAGCCCCGCCAGGTGGCGTCGAACAGAATCTCGGCCCAACCGGTGAGGAAGACGCCGTCGTCGTTCCATTCGACCCGCTGCGTGCCGCCGGGCGAGACCACGTCGACATCGCGCCCGGCACCGCCAGCGGTCATGGCGGCAATGGCCGCCGCGCACGCGCCCGTGCCCGAGGCTTCGGTCGGGCCGACGCCGCGTTCCCAGATCAGAATGGCGACCCGATCGGGCCGCTCGACCACCGCGAACTCCACGTTCGTGCCGGCGGGAAAGCGCGCGTGCGTCGCCAGCCCCGGGCCGAGACGATTGAAGCGCTCGCGCTCCGGCAACGCGGCCATGAGCGCCACGCACTGCGGATTGCCGATATTCAGCACGACCACCGGCACCCGCTCGCCGCCGACGTCCAGCGTCTCCTGCCCCACACCGGCGGGTTGCCCCATGGCGGCGCGGAACATGTAGCGGCCATCGTTCCGCGACGTCAGGGTGAGGCGCCGTTCCCCGGCGTCGGTGTCGGCGCGCACCTCGATGGAGTGCATGCCGCCGTCGTGATGACGGTCGCGCTCCCGCATCACGAGCGCCGCGAGGCAGCGCAGGCCGTTGCCCGACAGCTCCGACGGGCTGCCGTCGGCGTTGATGAGCCGCATGGTCGCGCCATCGCTCGTGAACGAGTAGAGGATGAGGCCATCGGCCCCGATGCCGGTATGGCGGGCGCACAGTTGACGGGCCAGGGCCGGCAGATCGCGCCCGGCGACCGCGTCGTTTGCCGCGAAGATAAAGTCGTTGCCGTAGGCGTGCGCCTTGGTGATGGTCATGGGATCCGGAACGCGGTGAAGACCCAGGTGACGCCCGCCGTCATGCCCAGGTCGAGATCAGTGGACGTGGCCCCGACAAGCGCCGCCGCGTCGAGGCGGACGGGCCCGTGCGTGAAGCGGATGCCACCGCGCGCCACGCCGCGATTCTCGGTGCCGGGCGCGGGCGAGCCGGCGGCCAGGTTCATGCGGCCGTTGTACTCGGCCACCAGCTCCACGCCGCCGCCCATCGCCCGCGCCAGCGACATCCCGAAGGTCAGCAGGTCCTCCTGCCGCGCCGCCACGGTCGGGTCACCGACGATCGCCACGCCGGCATTGCCGACCAGGCGCAGCGACTTGACGGTCTTGCCGAGCAGGACCGACGCGAAGAAGTCGGTCGTGTCCAGGCCGAGCCCCGATTCGTTCGACGCATTGGGCAGCTTGGTCGCAAAGCGGATGCCGATCGCCGGCTTGCCCGGGCCCTCGTTGAGCAAACGCAACTTGGTCGCAACCACGAAGTCGTCGACCGCATGCGTCTTGTCGCCGGTAAACGACAGCACGCCCGACAACGGCGCCGGGACGCGATCGTTTATGGTCAGCTGGCGGTAGAAGCTACCGTCGATCTGGATCTCGGCGATCGGGCCGACCCCGACACTGATGCCGATGGTCGGTCCGCTAATCAGGTCACCGCGCAGTCCCGACGAGGGAAACGTGATGCCGTGCGCCACATCGACGCCGGTCTCGAACAGAATCTGGCCGGCGCCGATGGTCAGCGGGTCCTCGGTCACGAGCGGCCGCTGTTGGGCCGCAGCGGTGGCGGCGTGCGCGATCGCCAAGCCGATCGCTACCAGCCCGGTCACCCACGTCTTGCTGCACTGCCTGTCACTCACCCGTCACACTCCCTGTC